>JAIECF010000212.1 GCA_029068655.1 Muribaculaceae bacterium
GAATTCGCTCAAATAATTCCAAATTCTAAATTAAAGAAAATGTATATTTTCAACATCACATACGTCATTCCTTCCAAAAGGAAAGATTCCTTCATCGAATGGGCCAAGGGCGAGGCCCGTCTCGCCGCCTCTTCCGAGAAACTCCGCGATTATAAGCTCATCACTGTCGTCGCCATACCCGGCGACAAGGACTTCGCGAAGCAGGATGAGAAGAACTTCTCCATACAGATGTATTTCGACTCCGTAGCCGCCTGCCGCGAATGGAACGAGAAGAATTTTCCGGCATTTATGGACTCCTACACACGCTGGCACGGTCCCAACCCCCTTTTCTTCGCCACAATACTGAAGGAGCTCTAAACTCCCATTATGCATTGTGACGTGCTTTAGCTTGAACGAAGTTAATTATGAATCTGAAAGACTACGACCGTATAATAATGGGTATCGACCCCGGCACCAACGTTATGGGCTACGGTGTCCTGGGAATCAAGGGGAAGAAACCTGACGTGATAGTGATGGGGGTGATCAAGCTGAGCCGCTTCGAGACCCATTACCTGCGTCTCGGCCGCATCTACGAGCGCGTAAGCGGACTCGTACAGCAATATCTCCCTGATGAGCTCGCCATCGAGGCTCCCTTCTTCGGCAAGAACGTGCAGTCAATGCTGAAGCTTGGACGCGCCCAGGGAGTGGCTATGGCCGCGGCGCTCGCCCGAGACATACCCATAACTGAATATCCTCCGCTCAACGTGAAGAAAGCAGTCACCGGCAACGGCCAGGCATCCAAAGAGCAGGTGGCCAATATGCTGAAACATCTTCTCTCCATTCCGGAAGAGAAGATGCCCGACGCTCTAGACGCCACCGACGCTCTTGCCGTGGCGCTGTGCCATATGTACGAATCTGCCAAACCTGAGATAGCCAAGGGTCCTAAATCCTGGAAAGACTTTCTCGCTAAGAATCCCGACCGCATAGCTCCGAGGTTAAAATAGGGTTTAGGAGGGGTATTTACTTATTGCTTAAACAAATCCTTTATCGACCCCAGCGACGAAAGGACCGATGTGGCCTCATATGGTATGTAGACAGTCTTGTTGTCCTGACCTTCGGCCATGCTCCTGAGAGTCTCGATATACTTCTGGGCAAGCATATATGCCGCCGGATCTGTCTGCGACTGAGCCACGGCATCGGCCACATTGCGTATGGCATCCGCCTCGGCCTGCGCGCGGAGCACCTGAGCCCTCGCCTCGCCCTCCGCCTTGAGAATGGCAGCCTGCTTCTCAGCCTCCGCCTTGTTGATCTGCGACATCTTCTGGCCCTCCGAGCGAAGTATCAGCGATTGCTTCTCACCCTCGGCGTTGAGAATCTCCGCACGGCGGTTGCGCTCTGCCTGCATCTGCTTCTCCATAGCCACGCGCACGCTCTCGGGCGGCGTGATGTCCTGCAATTCCACGCGGTTCACCTTCACACCCCATTTATTGGTGGCGTCGTCAAGTATCGACTGAAGTTTGGCGTTGATGGTGTCGCGGGAAGTAAGCGTCTCGTCAAGCTCAAGCTCACCGATCACGTTTCGGAGCGATGTCTGAGTCAGCTTTTCGATCGCGTTGGGAAGATTGTCGATCTCATATACCGATTTCTTAGGATCCACTATCTGGAAATAGAGCAGGGCATTGATCTCTGTGGTCACGTTGTCGCGTGTGATCACCTGCTGCGAAGGGAAATCATATACCTGCTCTCGGAGATCAATCACCGTAGTGGTCGACACACGCACTCCCGAACGTCCGAAAGCGCCCCCTGTTTCCACACGTCGCGTATATATCACCTTCGGTTTGTCGATGAAGGGGATTATGAAGTTAAGACCTGGCTGGAGCACTGAATGGAATTTACCGAGACGCTCCACTACTTTAGTCTCGGACTGAGGCACTACCTTCACTCCCGCCATGATTATGAGCACGACAAGGATAAGGATTACGCCTGCTACGATGATGGTTGTCATAGTTATTAGTTGTCAGTTATAAGTTGTCGGTTGTCGGATTTCTCATGATATTCATGATTTTTAATGTTTTATCATGATTGATCATGAATATTCAATTATTGATATTGATTCTCTATTATTTCCACAGTAAGTATTATCGAGTCATACCCTACTACGCGCACTTCCTCGCCCGGAGCAAGCGGAGCGCCATGTTTGGCGGGACGCACCTGCCATATGTCGCCGTCGATACGCATACGCAGACAGTCGGAAGCCTGCACTACTGTCCCGGTCCGTCCTATGAGTGCATCCATACCCGTCGCGGTATGCTCGGCTCCCTTGTGAAGCGCCTTTACCAGGCGGTTGCGCCATCGGTAGGTCGAGACATACAGCAAACCCGTAGCCACAACAAAAGTGATAATCGTAGGTATCCATCCCCCGCCGAGCAACGCGCATACCACGGCTGCCAATGCCCCTGTCCCGACATAAAGACAGGTAGTAGACATAGTAAGCAGTTCCGCGACCAGGAATCCCACTCCTAATATCAGCCAAAAGCTCCATAGTCCCATAATTCCATCAGTTTAGTGTTTACTTCACAAAGATAATCAAAAATCCGCATATCCGCAAGAAAAATCTTCATCTGCATGCAGTATAATTATTATTTCCTGCTCCCGGCTAATAACATAAAACCACGCGCCTCATAACTTTTTTGAGTATTTTTACCCGATTCTCCGAATTTTTCATTAACTTTGCATATCGGCACGTCAAACACGCACGAAATCCCGGCCGATTCATTGACAACGATGAAAACGCCGACAACGACGAAAACTTTTCGAAACTAAACCTAAATATTTAAGACAATGGTTAATTTCTCACTTGAGGGCAAGGTTGCCCTTGTGACCGGTGGCGTCTACGGCATCGGATTCGCTATCGCGAAGGCCCTTCACGAGCAGGGCGCACGCATCGTCTTCAACAGCAACACCCAGTCAGGCGTCGACATGGGCTACGCCAACTATAAGGAAGCCAACATCGATGCAAAAGGATATCTCTGCGACGTGACCAACGAGGAAGAGGTAAAGGCGATGGTAGCTGACATTGAGAAGAACATCGGCGTCATCGACATCCTCGTCAACAACGCCGGAATCATCAAGCGTATCCCGATGACAGAGATGGATGTCAAGGAATTCCGTCAGGTTGTCGACATTGACCTCATCGGCCCCTTTATCTGCGCGAAAGCCGTAATTCCTTCTATGATCAAGAAAGGCCACGGAAAGATCATCAACATCTGCTCCATGATGAGCGAGCTCGGACGTGAGACTGTCAGCGCATACGCCGCAGCCAAGGGTGGCCTAAAGATGCTTACCCGCAACATCTGCTCCGAATACGGCGAGCACAACATCCAGTGCAACGGCATCGGCCCGGGCTACATCGCAACTCCCCAGACAGCTCCGCTGCGTGAGATACAGCCCGACGGAAGCCGTCATCCGTTTGACCAGTTTATCATCGCGAAGACTCCGGCAGCCCGCTGGGGTACTCCGGAAGACCTCATGGGTCCAGCAGTGTTCCTCGCATCCGACGCATCCAACTTTGTAAACGGCCACATCCTCTACGTAGACGGCGGCATTCTCGCATATATCGGTAAGCAGCCCTGATAATGAACGAGGAATTCAAGGAAGTCGCGGAAAGCTATACACTGCCCGAAGCCATAAAGGAGGCACAGAGATGCCTCCACTGCAAGGTGCCGGGATGCAGGAAGGGATGCCCGATCAGCAACGACATCCCCGATTGGATCGCTGAACTTGCCCACGGTAACTTCGGCAATGCCATCGAGATAATCCACAACCGCAGCAACCTGCCTGCCGTATGCGGACGCGTATGCGCTCACGAACGCCAATGCGAGGGAAACTGCGTGCTTGCCAAGAAGGGCGAGGCCATACATATCGGAAAACTCGAGCGCTTCGTGGCCGACTTCGACAGCGAGGCCGGATGGAGCCATGAGAACATTCCCGAGAAGACGCGCGGACGCGTGGCAGTAATAGGGTCCGGACCTGCCGGACTGACCATTGCGGGCGACCTCTCCCGTCAGGGCTTTCATGTAGAGATCTTTGAGATGGGCATAGAGCCGGGAGGAGTCCTTATGTTCGGCATCCCCGAATACCGGCTGCCTAAGGAAGTAGTGCGCCGGGAGATCAAAAAGATCGAGAATCTCGGAGTGAAGATCCACAACCGCACCACGATAGGCCAGAACTATACAATCGACCGGCTCTTCGATGAGGGTTTCGACGCTATCTTCATGGGCACCGGAACAAGCCGCCCGAAGACACTCAACATCGAGGGTGGCCAGCATCCCGGTGTTCGTCAGGCCGTATGGTTTCTGCGTCGCGTAAGCCTCTTCAACCAGGGCTTTATCTCAAAAGATGAAGTAGTGATCGGCGAAGGCGACCGCATAGCCGTGATCGGCTGCGGCAACACCGCAATGGACGCGGCCCGCTCCGCACTGCGTATGGGAGCCGCAGAGGTGACGGTAGTCTACCATCGCGACATCAACAGCATGTCGGCTCTCCGCGCGGAATACGACGATGCTGTGGCGGAAGGGGTGAAGTTTATGTGGAACACCAACGTAGTGAAAGTCAACGGCGCCGAAGGTCTGCGTCTTGAATCTATCGAGATAGAGCACGACGGCGAGCGCAAAGTAATGCCCGTAGACCGTGTGATAATGGCTGTGGGATCCGCCCCTGCATCGCGTATCGTAGACTCTACAGAGGGTATCGAGGTAGACGACCGCGGCTACGTACTGACACGCGAGACGCCCTACGGCATGACTACCCGCAAGGGAGTATTCGCCGGAGGAGACGTTACCAACCGACCGGCGACAGTGGTGCATGCCATGCAGGACGCCAAGAAAGTAGCGGAAGGAATAGCCAAATACATCGATGCCATCAAGCTGATCGAATCCATCGGATGACCTTTTTTAATGCATAATGCAAAATGCACAATTCATAATTAAGCCGCAATATGGCGATTATGAATTGTGCATTTTGTTTTTCAGAATACGCAGCTATATGCCTGCGCTTTGATAAAGCCAATTATGAATTATGCATTATAAATTGCGGTAGTTTTCCAGGGTGCTCCTCAGACGCTCCACCAGCATCATCTGCAGCTCCCTCGGAGCGATGACCGTCACGTCAGGACCCATAGCCATCAGTTCGCTCACAAGCTCGTAGTTGATCTTCAGGTTGTAATGAAAGATCGAGTAAAAGTCATGTATCTCCTCTCGCTGCGAGTGATGCAGCGGGAGAGCACGCAGATATTTGGCACGCGTAGTCGATGTCTGTATCACGACATCGCGCACCTGTGCCTTCGACGAAGTTATGCCTACGATGCTTCCGAAATAATCCTCCATCCTTATGCCGCGTGGCATCTTGAATTTCGTAGAAGTCACCTCCATCTCTGTCACACGGTCGAGGGCATACGTACGGAGACCACCGCTGTCCTTTTCTCCAAACATATACCATCTTTGCTTGTAGAGCTTCAGAAAGTAGGGGCTGAAAAGAATCCCCACCTCCGGGCGCGACCTCGCAAAACCGGCGTAAGTGAATACAACCTTATGGTTCTTACTCATAGCCTGAGATACAATGGGCAGGAATTCCCTGGCCGACGGTATATCTTCTATCTCCACCCGTCCCGACGAAGTTCCGAGCTCCTGCATTACGCTGGTGGCAACGGAGTTGTTGAGTGTCCAGTCGGCAAACTGCCTTACATATGGAGACTCATTGGAATCTATCCTGTAGGAGCCGTCCGGATCGCATATTATCTCTATGCTGAATGTTTCCTCAATGCCGCGGCGGTACTTGTAGAAAGTACGGTCGGCCATAGGGTTGCCTCCCGAATAGGAAGACTTCATCCACAGTTCGTTAAGATAGTTCTTGGAGATCCTGCCGTGCTTGAGGATCGTGTCAACAATCCATATGTAGCATGATATCTTGTCTTTGGCCATAATTAAGTCTTGAGTCTTAAGTCTTGAGTCTTAAGTCTTTAGTCTTTAGTCTTAAGTCTTTAGTCTTAAGTTGTGAGGGTGTGGAGTTTATTCATGATTAATCATGGTGCATCATGGTTAATCAGGATGATATTTAATATTTAATCTCTAATCTTTTATCTTTATCCTCGAGTACCAGAAAGCCGGAGAAAGCATATGGTCGGCAAACTCCGCGGGCGGCATTCCTTCCGGCATATTGCGCTCCCCTTCCGGAAGCAACGCGTCGCATTGCGCCGCGATCTCCTCCAGCGGAAGATAGGAGAACGAATCCGGATACATCTCCAGCTGCTGGGCAACCGTCATGGCAGCCTTCTCATCGCCGAAGAGCGCACCGCGGAGAAGGAGATCCTCACCGCGCTTTGAGTCGTAGGGAAGCCCGCGCCCCATAAGCAGTGATGTGCCGGCGAGCGCCGAGGCTTTCGCCATCCGATCTCTGTCGGGAAGTCGGTCGCCGATCACTTCATCCGAATGATTCAGAATCAGTTCCATATAATTTAGGGCAGCTGCAGGAAGCCCCTGATCGGCGGCACGTTCATACCATCGGAAAGCTCCTTTCAGGTCTTTACCTACAAACTCTCCATGTTGCATAAGCCAGCCCACATTATTGGCCGCCTTCGCGTCTCCCTCCCACGCAGCCGAGAGCATCATGTCATAGCCCCGCTGTCTGTCATCGGGCAGAGAATCACGCAAGAAAAGAGCATACCCATCCATCGCAGACTGCGCCACTTCCTCAGGAGAGGCGGCAAAAGAAGTGTTCTGCCATCCCGCAACTAAAACCAATATTAACAATCGCATCATTTTCATACCGCAAATATAGTCATTTTTCCTTACCTCTCCAAAAAACAATTCTTTTTCTCTGTGAAAGATAGTTAAAGAAGAAGAACATACACACTTTAAGGCGTTATAATCAATGAAAACACTAAAATAATAGAATACTATGAACGACAGATTAAGTTATGAAGAAAAGAAGGAACTTCCGGCAAGTGTGTTCGGACTTCCTGAACGACGTGAATATCCTATGCCGGATGCGGCTCATGTAAGGGCAGCCGAATCTTATTTTCGTTACTGTCCGGAAGACCTCAAGCCGAAACTGGCACGCGCCATCCTCGCGAAGGCTAAGGAATTCGGAGTCGACGTCGAGTCGCCGACAGTACTCTCCTACGCCGAAGAGTAAAAAAGCAGGTCCGCTCGTCCCATGGGCCAGCCGGCCAACAGAAACAAATTACTAACTGAACTTTCGCATGCTCTTTTATTATCACGCAGAGGCGCAAAGGGACAGGGGTTCAGGACCTTATAAGCTTAGCGACATAGTTTTTACAAGCTCGCAATGAATTGCGGCCTGCTGCGCATCGGCCGGAGGACGCAGAGAAAGCTACGCACCTTTAATGTTCGGACCTTTGAACAACAATAAATTAGAACTAGCGAAACTTAAATTACTAAAAATACCGAAAATTTGGCTCAGTTCTCCACCCGGAGCACCGGGCCAAATTTATTTTCGAAACTTGAACCAAATTGGACCAACACAGCTCTTGCACAATCCCCCAATCCATATTAATTTTGTGTCGGCTCGTAGTTGCGGTGTTCCGTAAAGCACATACCTTCCTTTTTCCGGGAATAATAAAATAGTGTGAGATACTTGTAATGGTATATTTTTGTAATACTTAACCTATAGAGATATGATTAGATTTCTGTGTTTATCATTAGTTTTCACATCGGTTTCAATGATGGCCGATATGAAGCAAGGTCTAATAAAGTATGACCACCGTTCAGAACTTCCGGCAAGCGTAATGGTGTTTACCGATGTGTATCCGAGCTCGGAAATAAGCGATTGGAAAGAGGACCCTCAATACAATAATAAATGGCGTATTGTCAACCGATACATACCCAATCCCAGTGCCTATAAAAAACTACAAGAAGACTCCATCGCAGCTTATAAGCAAAGAATGGAGGCTGCAGAAAGTATGCTCAACATCAATAATCAATTATTGGAATTACTTGGTAAGCCTTTTCAGAATGAGATTCAAAAGGTCTATGTAAACGAACTTCTAAATCAAATAGCCCCTGTAGCTGGAAATGATGCGAAATCCATCTCTAAAGACATGGAAAAAAACAAGGTCAGTAAAAAATTAAAAGATTACCTTGAGAGGATGAGATATGGCGTCCTGACACGGCCCTATAAAATTGCTGTTCGAGATTATAATAGCATAAGTACTGATTGGGAGGGATTTTATAGGTCCAGAGGGAAGAAAACGCCTCCTATGATATATGTAGTTTATAATGACACAGTAGAGAATCCCTACTATTATAGTTCAGACGCAATGATTTATGGCGATGGCTGGGACTGGTATAATAAGGATAACCTGAAATCACATCAAGAGACATATCCGATAAGCATATCATATGGTTACGATCCGGCGCATCCTGAATATAGATTCAAAGAGAACTATGTTTTTGACAATAATGGGAATCTCGTCAGGGTGTTATTACCAAATTATCGGATATGGTATCAGGACTTTAACGTCCATTCCGACAATCCCGTTTTTACACTGCTTGCACGCAAAGCATATGAGGATAATGAATATGAAATAAAGTCAGATGATTCACAAACCAATCATTACGTAAAAAATCAGTTGGGATTAGAAGAACTCACAGCAGCTGAAAAAAAAGAACAAGATAAGAGAGCCAATGCTATTGCCAGCTCAATCTTAGGGTCAGTCAGGGATGACATGAAGTATGGAAGAAATAGCAAAAAGGGACGTGCTCAACAGAACAAACATGCAGCAAATCTATTTGGTGCTATTGCTGGAGGGTCAAACACTTATTACAGCAGCAGAGGAGCCGGGTGGCTTTCTCAGATAGAGAATGACTATTGGAATTTTTTTCGAGACATACCACCATATAAATTCGAAAGGATCGATGAGACTACCATCAAAGTTATCTATGCAGATTCAAACGGCAAGCCCACGATTGAGATTATTTACAAATATACTCAGAACAAACCGTATAATGTCGTAGAGGAAGTATCAGTAAATAAATTATTCAATGGGCCGGCATCAAAATACAAGCCTTAAACTCTGTGGGGAAATGAGATAAAACGAAGCATAACTGAATAATTTTGTGTCGGCTCGTAGCCGTATGCCGTAGAACATGCAAAAATTCCTGAAGAAAATCGCATAAACAGTGGGCATTCTTCAAAAAATGTATTAACTTTGCAGAGTTACTATTGCCGACGGACCTTCGGGACCCATTCTGATAGAGATCGGAATGCGGCGATAGCGACAACGCCAAAGGCATTTTGCCGTTGTCCTGAGTATCGAAATCGCCAAAACTGCATACTTGAGGGATGACTGTGAGGAATGCCCATTTTCCGGATATCCCTATGTCAAGGATGGACTGTATCCATCCGGTATGGCACTCATATCCGGACGTGGGGCTATGCAGTCTTCAGTTCTCTCAAGGAAGGTGTTTGGCGATACCTGATACTCAAGGACGTGATGCAGAATAGCCTCACGTCTTTGGCGTTTTTATATGGAACCGCGAAGTGAGGCCGCACATCGTGAAACAACCATCAAAGAACCTTCTTCTTTCATATGAAGCGATCTTTTTATATAATCCTATACTTATTTCTATTCATTATTGTAGGCTGTTCTACATCAGTTGAAAGTCGATGGGTAAAATCGCAAACAGATGGCACTCGCATATGGCTCTCTAATGCAGATACAACTCATAACTATATATGGGAAGGAGAAAGTTTCGATTCCGTGGCTCATGGGAAGGGAGTATTATATGTTATAGATAATGACTCTGTTATTGAGCAACAAGTTGTAGAAGCCTACTATGGAGCATTGGATGAAAATGAAATAGTCAGTGTTTCCGATACAGAAACGTATGTCGGTGGAATCATTGATGAGAAGTTTAATGGATATGGAGTATATAATAAAAACGGAGAAATCTACATAGGCAATTTCAAAGATAGTAAACCACACGGCTTCGCCATATGGTATAAAAATGGAAAGCCATACTACGAGGGAATGTGGGCCAACGGCAACTTCCATGGAGAAGGTACTCTCTATAAAGAAGACGGCTCGATCAAAACCGGAGATTGGGACAATGGAACATTAATCCAAACACTTGTGGATGTCGAGATTAATAATGGACACTATAATGGGTATGTAAAAAATAACAAACCAGATGGCATAGGCAAGATGGAATATGCCGATGGTTCAGTGTATTCTGGCAAATGGAAGGATGGATCATATAATGGCACTGGAGTATATGTTAATGGAATAGACACAATAGTTGGAGATTGGGAGTATGGGAAAGTCTGTGGTGATATATTATATCGTTCCGAACAGTTCTTTTATGAGGGCTCAATGGTTGATAACATTCCTACCGGAATAGGTAATTTAACCATTGAAAATAATTCATTCTATACTGGAAATTGGGTCGATGGTAAGCGAGCTGGAATTGGAGATATCTTCTTTGCTAATGGAGATAGTTATTCGGGAGAATGGGTTGATAATCAATTTTCGGGTACTGGGAAATATATTTATGATAAACAGAAAGCCTCTTATGAAGGCGAATGGTTAGATGGATTACAGAATGGCCAAGGTTATTATCGTTGTCCGGAATTTGCGTATCGAGGAGAATGGGAGAAGGGTTGGATGGATGGAGAAGGTACTCTTGTATTCAAGAATGGCGATAAATATGAGGGTACTGTTCATGAAAATCTAATTGATGGTATAGGAACATACACGTTCAAAGATGGGAATTTCTATGAAGGAGAATTTGTTGAGGGACAAATGTCGGGACTGGGAATTTTTCATTTCAAAAACGGCACTACCTTTGAAGGTGAATTTCTGAATGGAAAAATTTATGGAGATGGTACTCTTAATCTTGTAGAAGGTGATCAGGTTGTTAGTATCACTGGTTTCTGGACTCCAGATGGGAAGTTTCCTGCTAATGCAAGTATTCTATTTCCCTCAGGTGATCTCTATGAAGGACCCATAATTAATGGTCACCCTACTGATGAAGGAATATGGATATCTGGAGAGGAACGTGCTAAAGACATTGATAAGATTGAGAATTCTTCTCTCCATAAAGCTAATGAGTTCTATAAGCGTAATCGTGATACATTTGATTGGTGCCTAATGGGTGCCAGTACTATTGTTACTGCTATAGAAATTGCCTCTGCCAGCACAGTAGTTTTAGCCCCTGTAGCAGCCGTTGCACAGGGAATAAATATGGGAATTAACGTTATCGACGCGGGTTTAGCTGTTGGGTCAGCAGCAATGGATGCAGGGGAAGCTTATGCCCTAGGAGAAGACACCTCTGAACAACTTACAAATTTGAGTACTGAAGTCGCATTGAATGCGGCGTTCATAGTCGTGCCAAAAGCTGCCAAAGCAATAACAAAACTTGGTAAACCGCTTAAAAATGTTACTCGTAGTGCTGCAGCTTCTCTAGGATTCAAGTCAGCTGGAAAACTCATTGCCAAAAAGAGTGCAATCAAATTCGTAAAGGGGAAAGTATATGGGAAAACCATCCAGCTTAGTTTAAATCAGTTAAAAAATGGATGTAAAAGTATTGAAAAGAAAGTCACCCGTAAAATAAAGACTTCTGTAGTAGTTGGAAGGATTCTTACTCGATCAAAACATCAGACAATATTTTCCAATGCTTTTTTCTCAAAATTAAGAAATAGCCCAGAATTACAAAAGCAATTGAATTTAACTTCCAAAGGTGATGCAAATGTGTTAAGAACTAATATGCTTATAATAATGGGGAAAGAGGGTCGTGATTGGATGGCTAAAAATATTAAAATTGCGCGACAAGCTAGGAAAAAACTTCAAGTAGAAGCGCACCATATTCTCACATCCACTCCTACAACGGCAGAAGGTAAAAGAGCAAAAGAAATTTTTGAAAAGTATTTTGGAAGTATAGATCATCCTTCAAATGGATTTTTTGCAGGGCGGGGCCATGGCTCAGAGTATGTTGGATTAGCAAAAGGGTCAAGTCATGCAAAACATTCTAATGAATACAATGCTAAAATCCAACAAGCTATTATAAAGATTGAAGAAGACTATGGTAAAAAATATACTAGGAATCCAGAAATTATGCAGAAATTAATCTTAGAGCAACTTGATGATTTCAAGCGAGATATATATAAAGGAAAACTGCATATTACTGGAGCTAGCCATGAGAAGCATACTGTAATAAGTGTATTCAAGCAATCGAAAGGCGTCGTTAATACAGCTATGCACGAATTGTTTAACAGTCGATTAATTCCAAGTTTATAAAAATGAATTTATATAAGATATATTTGAATTATAAGTTTGCTATATCAGATGTAGAAAAATATGATGGTAATGTAGATTATTTATCATTAAATTCCGAAACGACTTCTATTTTGAAGTCATTCGAATTTGGATGGCAAACAGTTGAGTCAAGCGTTATTCCTGACATTACGATAATAATGTCTAAACTATTCTGTATAGATAAAAAAGCGGCAAATACACTTTTGTCATATCTTAACGGTATAGTACTCACTCCTATATCGATAGGAAACAAAATATTCAATTCCCTATCCCACATTCCTATCCTCAACAGAGCGTTGGATATGAAGTCTAGCAAAGTAAAATACTTCAGCACCGGTGATATAATGGAGATAACGCGTCCTGTTTTCAAGAAGCAAGAGTATCCCAATCTTTTTAAGATTGATGAAATAAGTGGTACTTTCTTTTGCACACACGAGTTAAAAAACATAGTAGAGATTAACAACTTAACAGGAATATCTTTTGAAGAGTGCAAGGTAAAACAAAAATCATGGTTTGGACTATAGTGAAAAAATGACAATAATATGGAAAATCGAAAGAATCTCTCTCCCTCTAATGTGTCAAAGAGCATAGAATGTGCCAAATGTCACAAACAAGTATCTCCGGAAAACGGACAAGAGAAAAATGGTAAATTCATCTGCAATGACTGTATAGCAAAGTCAAAGCGCAATAAATTTATTGCGCTTGCGGTTTTACTCGCATGTTGTGTTGGAGGAGGCCTAACATGGTATTTCCTTGCTAATCCAAACCAGAAGCTCACAGCTACTGGATTCGACGGAGTCACCGGAATAAATGATTCAGTTAACATACAGGTCGACTCCATCAATGTAGAGTTCAATCTTGCCACAGCGGCAATCTCAAGTACACCGGTTTCCACGCAGGCTCCTATCAGCAATATTGAGGAATTCAAAAGAGTTGTGGCTAAAAACATCGATGCGGCTTCTTCCGGTAGTGCCAATAGTCTTGAGATACCGGTATCCGCAGTCCTGTTTGGCTTTAAGTCATCAAATCTGAGTAATGAAGCTAAAGACCTCATTAAAGAAATCGCTACCATTTATAACCAAACATCAAGAGCGAATAGCATTGTAATTGATGGCTACGCCTGTAACATAGGCGCGGATGCTCCCAATGATTACATCTCCAAGGAGAGGGCAGAGATTGTCAAAGCAGCCTTCATTGAAAACGGAATTGATCCCTCAAAGATATCAACCCACTGGTATGGCAAATCCAAGAACGCCGAGTTCAATCTTCCCTACAACGAAGATAACCGCCGCGTCCTCATCAGCATAAGATAATAAACAAAGGGCTCGACAAATCCAAGATTTGTCGAGCACCCATCGTAAAATATTTGATTTGTCAATAATCTATTTTCTTAAAAGTTGCGTAGAGACTATTCATATACTCCTGCATCTCTTGCATTGCAGTATCTCTATCAACCTCATTTAAGAAAGTATAGTTAAGTTTATACGGTGCTATATCTTTGCAAATTACATCCTGTCCTACAAAGGTCTTCAAATGCGTTCGGCTTGATGTTGTAATCCAATATACACGTTGACCAATAATTGGAGAAGTGTTTTTGTATTTAGCATATATTCTCTCCAATCCTATTAACAAGTTCTCGTTAAAAAGATTGCAAACAGCCTGCGATGCAAATTCAACACAGGGAGTCATTGCTGAATTGCTGGTATTTGGATTTCTTGGATTGGTCTTAAAACCACCTCTAAGATTACTCTGACCTTCTTTTTCAATGCAATAATAACTCATTTTCATTTATTTTATAGTTAATATTCACTAAAAACAAACTAACAACAAGATTGTTCGTTAGAGTTAAGGTAGAGGAAATCTCCAATACAAGCATTAATTCAAATACATTTTTTGGAAGTTGCCATTAGATTGTAATTTTACATTCCAAAGTTACACTAACCGCAACCTTCAGCTCCATTATCAAATCAGAGTATCAATATCTACAGCTGAAAATTTGCATTACAATAAAAATATGCTAATCGAAATCCAAAACCGTAAATGCCTCCGCTGTGGCAACTCTTTCACCCATACTCTCGGAGGGATAGTCTTAGTATCCACACCTAAATGCCCTCAGTGTGGCTCCCGTTTCACTATAAGGACCGGTAAATTATTATAAATTCTAAAGATCCGCATCCTCATCGCAGCCAAACGACTGCGTAGCCAATTAATCATTAATCATTTATCTTTTCACACTCTCCATGCTATCCCAAGAACTTAAACTATACTCCATCTTACCTGTCGCAGAAAAATACGCTATCCTTGAGGCGATGCGCCTCGAACTTGACCGTCTCTACCGGGAGGACCGCCCTACATATGACCGCTACAGGGATGCATTGAAGCCCAATACATGGGATGCGCTTGAAGAGAACTGGAAACTATGGGATCCCGTACCCAAAAGCCATGTCGTCTGGGAGGGTCCCGACGACTGCACGTGCCGCCTCAAGCCCTCACATCCTTTTTATAAAGAATGTGAAGCATTAAACTTTACTGTCTGCCGGTATGACCTTCACGGAAGTCCAGACTTCGATACCGTCACATTCCCCGGCTCCATCGTAGACATCTCCGACCTCTACGACTCATTACCTTCCGACAATATCCAGAAGCGGGGAGGCGGCCCCAACAGTCTTCAGGAGATAGCACAAAACCGGATGATTCCGGCTCTCAGACCGGCAATCGAGGCATGGGCGAAGGCCAACGACCGGGAACCCAACTTCTGGCAGTGGCGCGACAGTCACGATCTCGTCCCGCACGAAGACACCGACTGCCGTACAATGCGCCTCGTCTACCGCCCGGCTCACCTCGCCTTCAAGCATCGCGGCGGAGTCGCCAACGCCGTCAACATCAAGACCCACTTCCCCTGACACCGAAAATGATATCAGTTATGATATTTAACATTAAAACTCTACATATATTTGCATTATTGATAACAAGATTGTAAATTTGCGATGTTTATTCCCGATGGCCTCTGATTTCAAGCTATCGGGTTTGTTTTTTTATATGGATGATAAATCTTATCACTCTACTCAATTTTCCATGTGTACACTTTTTTGCACACAAATTTGTTATTCCATTATAAAAGTATTATCTTTGCATTCATAAAATCGAATAATTATGCAAGCACTATCTGTAAGAGACTACCGTAACAATCTCGCCGCATCTTTCGATCGCGCTAATAAAGGAGAAACCGTTATCATACGTCGCCGAGGACAGCTCTTTGCCCTCACAAGTCTTGGATCTGAGGATGTGACTATATCCCCCCAACTCCAGAAACGTATTGACGAAGCTCGGAAGGCTTATCGAAATGGTAAATGTATTTCATGTAAAACCCCTAAAGACCTCACCGATTATCTTGATTCCCTTTGATGTATACCATTGACTTTGATCCGAAGCTTGAAAAGACTCTCAAGAAATGGAAGAAATCGAATCCTATTCTTTTCAAGAAACTTACAAAGGTCCTTCTTGCTATCCAACAGGATCCTCGCCATGGCATCGGACATCCTGAACCATTAGTTAAAGGAAACGATATCACATATTCTCGCCACATCTCTGCTCATGACAGAATCATATATGACATCTATGATATGGAGATACATGTACTTGTCTTGGAGATAGAGGGACATTACAACGACAAATAAATTTCATTATGTATTTAAAACCTCAGACGCGCCGCTGCTTGAAATGCAGCCATACATTCACCTATATGCAGGGAGACCTTATCTTCGAGATGTTTCCTAAGTGCCCTAAATGCGGCTCAATCCTGACTCGGAAGGCAAGCTTTATTTAATATTTTTTCTGCGCTGATCTACACCTTCCCTACATTGTCGGAGTAAAAAAAATTCTGCGCCCAGCCTTCTGTTCGTACAGTATCTGGACAGCCTCGACCTCGTGCCCCACGAAGACACCGACTGCCGCACAATGCGCCTCGTCTACCGCCCGGCTCACCTCGCCTTCAAGCATCGCGGCGGGGTCGCCAACGCCATCAATATCAAATCCCACTTCAACTGATCATCAATAGTCGGAATTCCATCCGCCGGAGATTGTGGTGAGAACGCTGTGAGTACGAAAAAGAATCCTTATAATATAAAAACGGATGCATGTTTATATATGCATCCGTTTCTCATTCTTATAATAGTAAGTAGGAGTCTGTTATCTTATTATTGTCTTGACGATGCTGTCGCCGCTACGAAGGATGTAGACACCGGGATTTAGAAGTCTGAGCTCCCCGCGCAGACAACCCTTCTTAATCAACATGCCGTTCATATTGTAGACATCCACCAGAGCATTCGGGTCAGCGAAGATAGCCTCCACACCGGAGAGGATCGTGATCACGCACTCTGCCTTCTGATTCGAGCCATCGACAGTAGAAACTGTGATGATACATGTTCCTTCCTTGAGTACTTTCACATTTCCTTCAGCATCAACGACGGCAACAGTTTCATCGCTCGACTCAAAAGTCAGGATCTTGTCGGTAGCATTTTCCGGAAGCACGACAGCCGAGATCTTGAACTCATTTCCTTCTTCGCCGCTCCATTCCGTCGGATCAATGACTATCGACTCAACAAGAATCGGGAGGACATGTACGTTGCAATTAGCGCTGACATTTCCGCAAGTAGCAGTGATTACTGCATCCCCGACAGCCATAGCAGTCACGTTGCCTTCGTTATCTACAGTTGCAACCGATTCATCGGATGAAGACCAAGTCACAATCTTGTCAGTGGCATTCTCGGGAGCGACGGTAGCCGTGAGAGCTGCTGTCTCGCCCTCGGTCAGACTAAGCTCAGCCTTGCTGATTGCTATTGATTCAACCGGAATGATGTTTGCGGCAACAGTCACAGAACAAGTCGCAGTCTTGCCATTAGCCGATGTGGCAGTGATGGTGGCAGTCCCAGCCTTGACAGCAGTCACTACGCCCTTGTCTGATACAGTCGCAACCGATTCGTCGGATGAAGTCCAAGTCACAGTCTTGTCGGTGGCATTCTCGGGAGCGACGGCAGCCGTGAGAGATGCTGTCTCGCCCTCGGTCAGACTAAGTTCTGTCGTATTCAGGGCAATGTCAGTCACCATTACACCAATATATGCAGATGTAGAATCAAATGCAACATCTCCGGCCTCACCGTCGATAAACATTATATTGGAAACCTCGACGGTGCCACCTGCGAAATCATCAGCAACCGAGACACTCAGATTGACCAGAACTCCACTGTCTCCCTTAAACGGAATACTATTCGCTGTAAACGAACCCATAATAAACGATTCGTCGGAAAGCATATTGCTGTTTATCCTATAATCCCCGTCGCCAGCACGTGATGTCAGCGTGATATCGAGTTCTCCGTCACTTCCCTTTATGACCTGAAGTCCTTCCGGAAGTCTGACCTCAGCCTGAAAACCATAGTAATCCTGAGAATTGTCGAGGATAAACTGTAATGTTCCCGTCTCGCCGAGTTTCATATCAACAGGTTCGATGTAAAACCTGTCTGCTGCCGCTCCGAAAGGAGCGGCAAGCATCAGAAGCATTAGGAATGCGATTATATATTTCCTATTCATATCACAAAACTACTTTAAGGGTCTTTTCACCTGCCTTGACGATATAGAGACCTGATGGCAGACTGATTGTTTCAATGGCTTCATTACCCATGAAACACCTGATTACCTGTCCTTCCAAGGTACATACCTCAATTATCTTTCCGATCGCATTGGATATGCAGATGCCCTCAGAAAATTTCTCAATCCGTATAGCATCCTTAGCAATACCTTCTACTCCAGTCATGTCTCCTATTCTGCAACCAAGAACGTATTCATTTGCTTCCGTGTCAGCAGCCAGAATATTTGATATTGTCAAGCCTTCGATGTCTGACATACTGCCGTCCGCTAAAATTTCAAGTATAGGCTCATCGCAGTCGGTGAAAGCTTTGTTTCCGAGATCGAAGAGAGCTATGCGAAGATGGTTTTCGTCAAGCCACATTGTCTCCAGAGAATGCGCGGCCGCTCTGCCGCCTGTCTTTACCTCTACATTTCTACCATCCGGAATAAAGATATCAGCCTGAAGAGCCACATATTCCGTAGAATTGTCAAGCTTGATTGCCAAAGAAGTCTTACCGTCACCGGTCGCTGACAATGCTTCGATCATAAGCGCATCAGCTGACACATACGTCTCGTCGTAAGCGTTGGGAATACGCTTTTGCCCTAAAGCAGAGATCGGTTGGGCGAGAGCGAGTTTTACAGTCGCGAATGCATCTGCGAAGGTGATGATTCCATCCTCGCTGCCATTGGCGTTAGCGCCCACTGTATAGAACTCCGTCCACTCGTCTTCATCCCAATCTTCAGGCGCAGACTTCTTCTTCACTACATAGTTCGATATGTCTACGGCATCAGCAATCGTAATGCTTCCGTTCCAATTGGCGTCTCCTGTCTGAGGATAGCACTTAAGTGTACATTCAGAGGATATATCACCGCAGGAAGCCGTGATAGTAACTTTTCCTACTCCAATGACCGTCACTTCACCGTTTTCATCTACCATAGCCACAGATTCATCGCTCGATGACCATGTCACAATCTTATCTGTTGCCTTATCGGGAACCACCGTGGCAGAGACCATAATGTTTTCACCGATCTTGCAATCTTCACGTGAGGGTTGCAGAAGAATACTTTCCACCGGTATGAATGGTCCCGGATACTCTATCCTTCGGGATTTGACTGTAGCCACATCGCCCCCTTCACCTAATGCCTGAACAATAAGGATCAGATTTCCGCCGGGCATAGAGGAAATGTCGGCTCTCAGCTGTGCGGAAGAGCGTGTAAGCGAGCCATTGCTGTCTCCGCTTATTTCCATTCCACTCTCCTCATGTATGATCCTCCAGGTGAACCCGAAATTCGAGCCTTCCTCCGAGTTCAATCCAAACACCAGCAAAGTATCTTCTAACTCTGCAAACAGTTCCCAGCCGTCTTCGGAATCGTCAGGCTCGAATATGAGGGTCTCGACAAAATTATACGTCTGTTCGTTGCCAGCCTTGTCAGATATTTGCATTTTCGCAAGTCCCCAGATGCCCGGAGCTGAACCTCGGGGTAATAAATGAGTAATCTGATAACGTCCCCATATAGTAGGATCTCCTTCGAAGTAAGGAGAATAAGAGTTTTCATGATAAAACCAGTCGCCATGCATAATACCTTGTGGGTCACGAAATTCATAGTGTATTGGACCAACGCCGGATATATTGTCTCTCGCATAAAACGTGACCGTCACTTTCGTCTCCCCGTCAGGATTTTCCGGATGCGTGGGCTCTGCATACACGAGCATCCTGTTAAGATCTATCTCAGGCGCCTTGTAATCCGGATTTGGCGTATTTATAAATATTTCCTGTACCTTTTCATGATCGGGGGAGTCGGAGAAGTTCACTGTCTTTTCTGTCCCTGCCTTATCATAATAGGTTATGTGTGTAACGAAATAATTAGCCGACGGGAAATACTCCTTGATAACGTATGTAATCTCTGCCTCTCCGGTCTCCTCATTATACGATCCGTAGGTATCGGTCAGTCCGGTGCCACCTTTCGACCATCCCTCATAGTCATTGTCCACACGCGCGAAAGTATTACTTATACCGACATTATCTTTAACCTTATATCTGATCTTAAGTAACTGGACTTTGTGACCATCTTCTTCTCCATCAGTCAGTTCATACCGCAGGCTTCCGCTTTCGTATTCCGGTGACATCAGATCCTCTTCCGGATTGTTGACATATACATTGGTCACGCAGTCATTCTTTCCTTCATAACGCGCATTACCGACATTATCATACACACCAATATCACCACATGTCCAATATCCGGCTTTTGAATATTTGCTCACGATAGCCTCGCCACGTAGAAGATGTCCGTTCCCGTCGACAGGATGCATCCAGAGGTCGACAAACTGCGCGCATTCCTCTCCAAACTGATCCTTGAAATGTGGTGCTGAAATCCTTACGAAAGCATTTGAGGCATCATCCTGAAAACCCTCTTCATGATTCAGCGATATCTCCATGACGATATGTTTATCCTCATCCGGAGCTCCGGTGACGGTTATGTCGACCTTATTGATCTTACCCGGATAGTCATAGTCGGGATAAAGGTTGAGCACCTCAAAAGTCAGGTGGTCCGGAATCGACGATATATATCTTGTACCGTGCATGATACGGTCGCGTATGAAATCATACTTTTCCGGAGCGCGGCTCATAAGTTTCTCAGGATCCTTCAGATAATATGCCACCGACTCTGCCATATCCTCGTTGGGATTATGGGCATGGGAATATGCCGATACGAATTCCGTGGTCTTGGTAGTGCTCCATCCCAAATCAGGATCATCACCTGCATTGGGATCCCTATACCATCCTCCCAACTCCGTCCAGTCTTTTCTTATTTCCTCCGAGAAGGTGAACGCCCAAAGGAAGTGGGTCTTTTCATGCAGGATAAGCCGCTGGGTATCGAATTGCTCGTTATTGCCGGAGAAGGCCGCCCCCTTGTCAGATACCATAAACTCTATATATCCGTTTTCCTGACACCATGCCACAGCGGCTGCCTCCTGATATATGGGATGGGGGTGACCGTTAAGACGCCGAATAAGATATTTCAGATTCGGAGTCACATGGAAACCCTCCGGAAGCTCCTCAAACATGTTTATTATTGCCACAAGTTCCGAAGGTAAAAATTCCTGAAAACATTCGCGGTCTTCATTCGTAGTATTGGCAGTCAGTTCCTTATAGTCAGGTACATTAACCGACACACCGAACCGCTGATCAAGTATCTGATCAATCGCACCCTTATCCTCTCCGAAATCAGTCACGATTTTTGTAAGGGCGTGATGAAGTCTTTTCGAAAAGAATCTGCCTCTGACTCCGTCAAGATTGACAAGGAATGGATTGGCGTATGCGAATGCATCCTGTGAGATCGTGACTGTATTACCTCCCTCTTCCTTCTGCATGGTAAGGTCGTCAGTTAGTTTATCTTCCGTAAGGATGAATTTACAATATGCCATACCTGCATAGTCACGGGGAAGGGTCTTGACCGTCTCCAGAATACGGTAGGCATATTCCTGGGTCCAGGGCTTTCCCTCATCAACAAGAATGATATGATACTGATCTTTCAATATAGCCATCGACGGGACATCGGATGGAACTATCTTCTTCCCAAGGAACTCGACTTCAGGACGTGTGTTTATATGGCTTGTCTGTGTGTAGCCGCCTACACTTCCGTCCGACTCCCACAAGTGGTGCCAGTTGTCGGGGTCATCATCCATTTTGGTGATGGCAAGCTTTATTCCGACTGAGGGCTCTACACTATCGTCTTCATTGACCCTCACCTGTAGGGTCTTGGGAAGATTGTAGCCGCTTGCCTCAACCTTGACGGAATGAAGGCCCGGAATCACATCCGTGAAGTCCACGGATCCATTGCTCTTTACTTGCTTTGAAATGAGAATCTTCTCGGAACTGATGGAGATCACTGCACTATCGCCGGGCATGAGCCCGCTGAGCTCAGTCCTCACCAAAGCACACTCCGCATTCAATCCTGATAAAACAAGAAAGAGCAAGCACAGAATCTTTACATGCATTCGTTTCATAATTTAGATATTTCGTAGTTTATTATTTTACCGCTTTCAGAATATTGTTCCTGCTCTCAGTCCCCATAGGGAAATATGAGTATAATCTTTGATGCAAAGTTAACGAATTCCGTCATAAATTCCAACATGCGATTGGTTCAACTTAGTCCAACCTTATAAAAAATATCAGAAAGCATCCTGAAGTAATAAAGGGGATATTTAAAAAACTTCCATCTTGAACCAAGTTGAACTGTAAAATTCTTTCTCTTGCCGGAATTTTTAGCTATTTTTGCACTAAGAATTCAATCCCCCACTATTCAGTGGGCTATCTGTAAACAGAATTATCGATTATGAAGTTCTCTTTTAAATGCCATATGCTTCTCATCTCCGCAGCTTTTCAGGCAGGATGCTCCGGAGGACAGGATTCTCCGGAACCCTCTCCCACAACCCCGACCACTCCTACGGAAAAGAAAATGGAGATCCGTATCAGTCCGTCCATGACCAGAGCTACCGACTATGGTTTCGAAAGCGGTGACTGCATCGGTCTCTACGTAGTGAACTATTCCGGTTCCACCCCCGGTTCACTCTCCGACAGCGGCAACAATGTCGACAACATGCGCTTCACCTACGACGGCACCTGGATTCCCGACAATACCATCACCTGGACCGACAGCCAGACTCACGCCGACTTCTACCTATACTATCCATACGCCAACGTGAAGAACGTCGCCGCACATCCCTTCTCGGTAAAGGCCGACCAGTCTACTGAAGCCGCCTATAAGGCATCCGACCTGATGGCCGGAAAGACGCTTGACGTGGCTCCTTCGGAAGATGCCATATCAATTCCCGTCAGCCATGCCATGAGCCGCATCACCATAACTCTTGAGGCAGGCAACGGTTTCACCGCCGAGTCTCTCGCCAAAGCGGATGTAACGGTGAAAATCAACGGCGTGAAATGCGATGCCAGTCTTAACATCGCATCCGGAGCCGTCACTGCTTCCGGAAATCCGGCCTCAGTCGTTCCTTTCCACGATAACAACGAATACAAGGCTCTCATTGTGCCCCAGACTGTAGAAGAGGGCAACCTGATCACGGTCACAGCCGACGGCCGCGACTTCAACCTACGCAAGGCTTTCACTTTCGAGAGCACCAGGAGCTATAAGTTCACTGTCACCCTGTCAAAGACTTCGGCCGGAGTCAACGTCAACATCAATCCCTGGATCGAAGACGGAGAAGACAATGGCGGCACTGCTGAGTAATTCATAATTCATAATGCATAATTTTCAGTCTATGAAATTCAGGCGATAATGCATCCCGGTAATATGCGTTAATTTGATTAGTTACTTATGAAGGACCAGATATTTTTTGCAGCCGCGCTTGCGGCACTCACATTATCTTCCTGCTCGCAGGAGCTTTTCAATGCTCCCGGCCGGGAAGAAGCGGACGGTTCCGGCCGCATACAGCTTGCCGGTGAAATAAACCAAGTTGAGACCACCCGCGTCAACGACGATGGATTTGCCGACGGCGACGTGATGGGCGTATATATTGTCGATTATAACGCCAATAATCCCGGCACCCTCCTCAGCAAAGGAAACCGAGGCGACAATGTGCGCCACACGTTTGACGAAGCCGGCTACCGCTGGAGCTCTGCCTACGACCTGTATTGGAAAGACAAGCATACACGCATCGATGTCTACGGTTACTATCCTTTCGGCTCTCCCGACGACGTAAACAATTATAAATTTTCAGTCAAGACAAATCAGGCGTCAATTCCAGGCGACGGATCCATGGGCGACTATGAAGCATCCGACTTTCTTTGGGGAAAAGTGGAAGGAGTGGAACCGACATCCAACGTCATCCGCCTCCCGCTGACCCACCGCATGGCCAATGCCCGCGTAACACTTACGGAGGGATCAGGTTTCGCAGATGGCGAATGGGCCGACCTTGACAAGCAGGTGCTTGTGGCCAATACCATCCGGGATGCAGTAATCGACCTTTCTACCGGAAGCGTGACGGCAAGCGGCAGCCTCGGGGCTCAATCAATCATACCGACACGTCGTGACGACGAATGGCGTGCCATAGTTGTGCCTCAGTCAGTTCCTGCCGGAACCACTATGTTCAGCCTGACGATCGGAGGCATGCCTTACAGGTTCAGCCGCAGCGACGACTTCACCTATCTCCCCGGCAAGATGAGCAACTTCACCATCCGCGTAGACAAGAAGGAACCTACGGGCGACTATGCCCTGACTCTCGTCAGCGAGAGCATCACCGCATGGGAGACCGACATGGTGAGCCATGACGCCACATCGAAGGAATACGTGATCGTCGAGTCGGCACCCGGCAGACTGAAGCAGGCGATCACCGACGCCGGTAAGGACTACAGGGCACTGAAAAACCTCAAGATCACCGGTGAAATCGACTCACGCGACTTCTACTTCATGCGCGACGAGATGGACGCTCTTCAGGCACTCAATCTCAAGGAAGTGAAGATCCAGGCATTCGGTAACGAGCCAATATACAATATCGCATGTAATGAGGATCAAATACCCCCAAGCGCATTCTACTATAACTCTACGGTCTCCGGAAAGAAAAGTCTCACGAGAATCATACTCCCCGACAGACTGAAATCCATTGGTGCGAGAGCTTTCTATGGATGTCAGAACCTTACAGGCTCATTGATCATCCCGGAAGGTGTCATTGATATTCAACAAGGAGCATTCCATGCCTGCCGATCACTGACAGGATCCCTCTCACTTCCTTCAACATTAAAGTATATAGGAAATTCACAACACGATGACGGAGTATTCAGTGAAGATAAAGACGAAGGCATCGACTACTATGGGGGAGTATTCTCAAACTGTGGCTTCACATGCGAGCTCATAATACCCGACAACGTAGAGCTTATCCGAGGATATGCTTTCGACAACTGCAAAGGACTTTACGGCAACCTTCGTTTACCAGAGAAACTCAAAAGACTGGGTGACCGGGCATTCTTTCTATGTCTCAATCTTTCCGGCTCGCTTGAGATACCTCAAGGCGTGACTGACATTCCATCCGAGGCATTTACCGGCTGCGGTTTCGACGGGACACTCACTCTCCACGACGGCATAGCCACAATCGGCAACGATGCCTTCAGCGGTTGCCATTTCCGAGGCGAGCTCGCACTGCCTAAAAACCTCATGGTTGTCAACGACGGTGTCTTCTACGGCTGTGACTTCTCCGGCGAGCTCGTTCTCCCGAAAGGTCTCGTGACCATCGGCGACAAGGCCTTCGCCTACAACTGGCGCCTGATGGGTAACCTTGAGTTTGCGGAAGGCCTTATCACCATAGGCGCGGGAGCATTCGCACACTGCCGCAGCCTGGAGGGTCTCGTATTCCCGGAAAGCCTCGAGAACATCCGTTACGAGGCAAGCTATAATGAAGACGGAGGTGCATTCCAGGGGTGCTACGGCATAGTCAAGATGGTAAGCAGGAGCCAGAATCCTCCATATATCCAGCAGGGAGCCTTCGACGGAGTGGCCAAAGACAACTTCACACTCGAAGTGCCTGAATCTTCCGTAGCGCAGTATCAGACAGCCGCAGGCTGGTGCGACTTCAAGCGCATAGCCGCCCATCATGAACTGGTGTGCCGCCCCTCCGTGGCATGTGCGCTCGGCACGGAGCACAAGCAGACTCTCGTGATCGATGCGGAAGGAGACTGGGTGCTCGAGTCAAAACCCGACTGGTGCGAGCTATCGCAGAAATCAGGCAGCAAGAAGAGTGATGTGACACTCACCATAAAGTCAACCGGCGCAGGCGACATACGCGAGGGTGACGTGGTGTTCCGCCTGAAGGACAAGGACTATACGCATACCTGCCACGTAAGCCAATATGGATATGAATACGGAGAAGACCAATACCTGACGCTCCAGAAAGCCACTAAAGGCAACAACGGCGGTATCGACATCGTGATCCTCGGCGACGGCTACGACGCAAAAGACATGGCAAGCGGCGAATATCTCAAAGACATGAAGATGCAGGTGGAGAATTTTTTCGGTATCGAGCCGTACACCACCTATCGCGACTACTTCAACGTCTACACTGCGTTCCCGCTCTCTACCGAAAGCGGAGTAGGGACCATCAACTCTATCCGCTACAACCGGTTCGGCACAACCTACACCGGTGGAGTCGGCCTCAAATGCGACTATGACATGCTGACCGACTATGTGCTTAAGGCTCCTACAGTCAACGAAGGGAATATAGACCGTACACTCGTGATCGTCGTCCCCAACAGCACGGACTACGGCGGCATCTGCCAGATGTGGTCTACAGGCTACGCCATAGCCTTCTGCCCGAAGAGCGACTACGGCTATCCTCTTGATACCCGTGGAGTGATACAGCACGAGGCCGGCGGACACGGATTCGGCAAACTCGCCGATGAATACATATATCACAACGCATTCATAGACGCATGCGACTGCACATGCTGCGGACATGTCGACGCAATCAACTGGGGAAAATCCTTAGGATGGTATGACAACATATCCCTTACCGGCAAGATGCACGAGGTAGGCTGGAGCCATCTGATCTTCGACCGCCGCTACAGCGACATTGTGGATATCTTTGAAGGGGGCTTCATGCACAACAGAGGGGTATTCCGATCAGAGCATAACAGCTGCATGAACAACAATATACCCTACTACAGCACCATCAGCCGCCAGAGTATAGTCAAGCGCATAAAGGCATATGCCGGCGAGCCGTTCGACTTCGAGGAATTCGTCGCTCTCGACAAGCGCACCTCCCAGGCCGTCACCCGCAGCCTCGGTTCGGCGTCGGGCCAAGTCCACTCACACCCTCTCGCCCCGGTGATCCACAAAGGGAGCCCGCTTAAGAAAAAATGAAATATACTCCATGATATATCACGGATAAATCCGCAACTGAAAACTGACAGCTCACATGCACAATATAAAATCATCCGCAAGCGTTCTACTTTTGGCCACAGTGCTGGCCTCCTGCACCGACAGCCCGAACGCACCGGCTTCAACCGACACCAACGGAAAAACCGAAATGAAGTTTACGCTCAGCCATCCATCGCAGACGCGAGCCACCGACACCGCCTTCGAGAAGGGTGATGCCGTAGGTCTCTATGTGGCGGAGGCCTCCACGCCCCTTGAGCCGTCGGGCAATATCGTCAACAACGAACGACTTGTCTACTCCGGCTCCGACTGGGCTGCCGGACGAAAGCTATTCTGGGACAATGGCAGCTACAACGTATATGCCTATTACCCACGCATGGACCATGTGACCTCCATCACAGACCTTCCTCTGCAGGTGAGCGAAGACCAGACGAGCGGCGGCTACGAAGCCTCCGACCTCCTGTATGCCTCATCGGTCGGCGTGACGGCCACGGCTGACCCTGTCGCTCTGCAATTCCGCCACATAATGAGCAAACTGACCATCCGCCTAATCAAAGGGGAGGACTATGAGGGAGAGATTCCGACTGATGCCGTGGTTTACGTACATAATACGGTGACCGACGCCACAGTCGATCTCGCAGCCGGAGTTGTCACCCGCGATCCGCGTGGCGTAAGACACACGGTAACCGCCCGTCGCAACGGGCAGGCCAACTACTCGGCGATCGTGGTGCCTCAGCGTCTCGACAACAGGGTCCCGCTAATAGAAATAGTAGCCAACGGAGTGTCGTTCCTCTACGAGAGCAAGTTCCAGTTCAAGCCGGGGATGCACCACATCGTAAGCCTGGTGATGGACAAGAATCCGGAGCAGGTAAAGATAGAGATCGGAGGCGAGATCACAGATTGGAATTGATAACCGTTTAAATAAATGCACGAAAGAAGAAGAAGGCTCAACATATCGCTTGTCATCCTGAGCATCCTGCTCGCCGGATGGGCTGCATGGATATGCCGGCAGCCTTCTTCCTCCTATGCTTCCGGCGTCGTGACGGAGGCCCCCGCAGTCGACTCAGCCTCCCAGGCGGCTGATTCCTCCGACATCATAACTGCACCAGTAACCCCGGCAGTGACTTCCGACAGCATCCGCGACACTGCTCAATCCACTACTTACACAAACGACAGCAGGCACCCTGCCTCCACCCGCTTCAGAGACGCGGACATTGCGACGTTTAGCGACGGCAATCCGTTCGCCACGGAAGCGCGGAAAGTGATGAGCGGACGCCTCGAGGAGACCGACTCCCTAAGCCGGCACCGTATACTCAGCTATTGCGAGCATCTTCGGAGCTCCTATACTACACGCGACATAGATTTTCTCCGTCAGGTATTCAGCGACAACGCCCTAATAATTGTGGGCCACACGGTGAAGACCGGAGGCAAGGCTACAGCCGGAGGCAGAGACAGGAAAGTGAGCTACGCAATCCGGTCAAAGAAAGAATATCTGGAGAGACTGGAACGCATGTTTCTGACCAACAGAACGGTCGACGTAAGGTTTTCCGATTTCAAAATCATGCGCCACCCCACTATGGAGGGTATTTACGGCGTCACTCTCCGGCAGAAATACAGCTGCGACAGATATAGCGACGACGGCTACCTGTTCCTTCTATGGGACTTCCGCGACCCCTCGATGCCGCTGATACATGTGCGGACCTGGCAACCGGCTCCCTCCATTCTTGAGGGAAGCGATGAAGTGATAGAGATAGGAGACTTCAACCTTGAATGACAAGAGCCATGATGAAACCCAAGACACTTTCGCACATCAAGAATATGGTTGGCGTTTTGATCACTGTCGTGGCAGCCGCCATATCAGCCATCCCCATGTCTGCGCAGGAATTCAAGGTGGAAAACTTCAGATATCTTCCCAACGATATCTCTGCTTTCATCAACCCGGTGCGAGACCTTAACGACGAAGACTGCGCGCTGCTGAAGGTGGTCGCTCCCACCGACTTCGTCTTCTCTACGCCACTCGGCATAGTGAAGCGCGAAGACAAGACCGGGGAAATCTGGCTCTATCTGCCCGCCGGATCGCGCAAGATCACCCTGAAGCATGCCGAGTGGGGTGTACTTCGCGACTATGTGTTCCCCTCCCGGCTTGAGAGCCACAAGACCTATGAGATGACATTGAATTATCCCCGCGTGCTTCCGCAGGAGCTTACGTATGAGCCCCCCTCGGCCGTCACCATACGCGACACACTGGTCGTCACCCGAATCGATACCCTCGTAGTGCGCCCTCCAAGACAGAAGATACCCCTGGAATTCGACTATACTGCGGCTATAGGAGTCGGAGGTAAGGCCCCGTATACCTATTGTACGCTGATGGCCGCGTTCATGAAACGCCATGGAGGCTACCTACGCGTCTCATTCAATGGCGGCACTCCTGAATCAGTCGAAGCCACTTGCGACAGGCATGGACTTGTCGATGGCCGCGAGAGGTTTTATTCCGGCGCCACACGCCGCAACGTGTATATGGTAGGAGGAGGTGCCATCCACAGGCTCTCAGGCAAAATCGCCATATTCGAAGGACTCGGATACGCGGACAATACCCTTGACTGGCACCTTGCTCCTTCCGAAGGTGGCGGCTACGTAAGAAATTCCTATTTCAGCCATAAAGGTCTCACAGTGGAGGCCGGTATTCATTATAGATTCAAACGTGTGATCCTTACCGCATCGGTCATGACACTGAAAGGGACAGAATGGTTCGGTTCAGTAGGGATAGGAATCCGTATAGGTAAAGATGACATCCGAAAAATCCTGACTTGGAAATGAACCGACACATACATATCCTCATCGCCCTGCTGCTCTCCGTGCTGGCTGCATCCTGCTCGGAGCATTCACGTCCAGACTATCCGGAGCCCTCCATGGAGATAGCCGAGGCCTCAGGCATCACCCGTACCGGAGCTATTGTGAAGGCGGCCATCGACCGCCACGGAAACTCCAGTCTTGACTATGTGACGCTTCGCTACCATGAAGTGTCTGCCGATCCGGGCGATGAACTGTCAATCGAGGCCGATCCATCCTTGTCGGCTTTCGAGTTCCGGCTCACAGACCTGCGCCCCGGAGCCGGCTATTCCTGCCATCTTGAGGCTGGAACCATGACCGCGTCGCTGAAGTCAAACACAATAACGTTCACCACCATACCCAACGATCCCCCTGCAGTGTCGGAGGTGACGCCTGTCTCCACCGGTCCGCTCGGCATCATGGTGAGATTCAGCATCACAGACGATGGAGGGGAACCTATCCTTGAGGCCGGTTGCGAAGTAAAAGAGACTGGAAGCACGGAGAGCCGCCGCATCTACGCCACACAAACCAATCCGCTGCCCTTATACTTTCAGCTTAGCATAACGGGGCTCTCACCCGCTACTTCATACACCATCACTCCTTTCGCCTCCAATTCAAGGGGAGAGAGCAGGGGCGCACCAATGGAATACACTACTTCCGGGTCTGTCATCCTCACACAACCCGGTATGCTTGCCCGACTTTTCGACAGGGACTATATCAGCAGCATGGAACTTCTGACAATCGCCGGACCTATGAACGGCGATGACTTCCGCATGCTCCGGCAGTTTCTCGGAGCACCGGGAGAAGACAACACCGGATTCCACGCATCCGGCATAGACCTCACCGATGTCAGTATTGTAGAAGGAGGCGCCTCCTACGACGGCCGGCGCTTTACCGTTGCCGACTGTATATCCACCGGGTTATTCGCCGGTTGCGACAGCCTGCGCACCGCCATCCTCCCCGCCTCGGCCATATCAATGGATCGAGACGCATTCGCCCATTGCCACGCATTAGAACACATTACTGTCCCTGCAGGAGTAGAGACAGTCCTTCCATCTTCCGATTGTACGTCACTTAAAGCAATAGAGGTGTCGGAAGCTAATCCGTTCTTTAAGTCAGACCAAGGCGTTCTGCTCAATTCCGATGCTTCGGCAATCCTGTGGTTTCCTCTCGGCAAGACAGGAGAATACCGTTTTCCTCCCACCATCTCCGCAATCGGTGAGAATGCCTTTGCCGGGACCTCGATCACGACGCTCATCATTCCATCTGCCGTGACTTCCATCAGCAGGGGAGCCTTCGCAGGATCGGCGCTGACCGAGATAAGGCTTCCCGACAACATGACAAACATATCGGAAGGAATGTTTCAGAACTGCTCGTCGCTTGCAATAGTCCGGCTCGGTAAAGCGACAGACTATGTTGGAGACTACGCGTTCGACGGCACTTCTCTCACCGATCTGTTTGTCAGCGCGGATTATCCACCATTTGCAGCTTCGGAGGCTTTTACCGACCGGAACGGAACGCTCACCGGCACCTGCACGCTCCATGTGCCGGCGGGCACTCGAAAACTTTACAGCAGCCACAGGCAATGGGGCACATTCAGCCATATCGAGGAATTCCAACCTTAAGACGATGGACAGAAAAGACAACTACAACCTGCTGAATCAGCAGGATCAGGAATCTGTTGATTCCGACTCAGGACTATACACCGACCGAGGAAGCACGGCGCTCGACCTGGCGGGGATCTTCTCCAATAAGTTCTCCAATATCAGCCTGCTCTACCGTTCGGGCCACGGAGCCACGGAGATCCATGCCGCCACCCGCTACGGCAAGCGCTTTGTGCTTAAGGGTCTTCGCGATGAATATCGCGAAGATCCTGTATGCAACATATGTATGGCCAAGGAATTCGAGATTGGTATAACACTCGACCACCCGAACATCCGACGCACCTTAGGATTTGAAAACGTAGAAGGTCTTGGGAAAAGGATAATTCTCGAATACATCGACGGCACCACGCTCGCGGAGAGTATCACTTCCGGAAATCTTTCTTCTGAAAAGGCCATTGCCATCGTCCGTCAGACTGCCGATGCGTTGAGGTATCTCCACGACAAGCAGATATGCCACCGCGACGTGAAGCCGGAAAATATCCTGATTCCACATCATGGTGATATGGTTAAGATCATAGACTTCAACCTTTCCGACCGCGACGACTACATAGTGCTTAAGAATCCTGCGGGATCTAAAAGATACATGGCTCCCGAACTGTCGGAACCGGACTCTTCGCCGACTCCCGAAACTGACTATTATTCATTGGGGGGCGTGATGAAGGATCTCGCGGACGCGACCGGCAACCGGACGCTGGCGCAAGCAGCCACACTTTGTATGGATACCGACCCGCAAAGGCGCATTGAAGGGCTCGATGTTTTAGAGAAAGGCAACGAAGCCCCGGAATCCGGATCTCTGGCCGGGAGAATCCTTTACTCAAAAGCTCTCACCTACATTCTCTCCGCCCTATGCCTGCTCCTCGCCGCCTTCATCACCAACCATTATTGGCAGTAATCAAGGGCAATCAGAATGTTTTCAATTTAAATTCAGCGACAAACAATTATGCATTATAAATTATGCATTATCACTTACTCAACTTTCGCAAGCTCTTAAACATCTCACGCAAAGGCGCAAAGGTGCAGAGTTTAAATGCTTTGGGAAGCTTCGCGACTCGGTTATAGTAAGCTCGCAATGATTTTCAGGCTGCTTCGCATCGCCTGAAGCTCGCAGAGAACAAGCGCAGTTACTGCGCTAAGGGATTACAAATCAATATACACAAACAAGCGAAACTTGAATCACTTAAATTTAATCTTTTATATTTAACAAGACATGGACAAGGAAGCTTTAGCCGCCATAGTAAGGATAACCAATGAGAACCTCGGTTACGAACCAACCACACCAACCGGATTCAACGAGCTGAGCCGTCAGATCAAACAGATCACCGGTGACACTCTGAGTCTGTCATCAATAAAAAGGATATGGGGCTATATACCGTATGATGGAGAATTCTCGCGAACCACCCTCAACATACTTGCCCGCTACAACGGAATGAAAGACTGGGAATCATTCAAGAAAAGCATCCGCGAAAACACGAGCACAGATGACCAGTCAGGATTTCATGACAATACCATAACAGACACAAGTAAATACCTGCCGGGCGACCGTATCGTGCTAAGCTGGAACGACGGCAAGGAATGTGAGCTTGAATGTGTCGGCCCGATGAGATTTCGCATCCTGAGAGCTGAAAACATAAAGCTGAGAAGCAGCGATATCGTGACTCTCCACACCCTCTGCATCGGCCAACCCGTCTACATCAGCGACATCATCCGCGACGACATTCAGTTTACAGCCTACGTCGGCGCCAAGAAAGGAGGGCTCCTCTCCATCCGAGAATTCCCCGCCGGATAATCCTCTCCAAGTCCATCCACACACGTCTCATCTCCGTCCCAACCGCCTCCTCGCACCATCCGACAGCTCGGAGAGCTGTCAATTATGACGAAACCCCAGACTTCAGTCTGGGGAAGATCTGATGACGGACGGCAGCCTCGGAGAGGCGCTTAATGACTTTACCCATCAACTTAAAATTAAAAAGGTCTTTTCCATACTTACATTGGAAAAGACCCCATTTTTTATCCCTATCCCCGACAGCTCGGAGAGCTGTCAATTATGACGAAACCCCAGACTTCAGTCTGGGGAAGATCTGATAACGGCCGGCAGCCTCGGAGAGGCGCTTAATGACTTTACCCACCAACTTAAAATAAAAAGGTCTTTTCCACACTTACATTGGAAAAGACCCCATTTTTTTATCCCTATCCCCAAAATCCTGTTTAGGCAAATTTAATAATCTCTTGATAAGAGATACCTATTTTAGAA
>JAIECF010000213.1 GCA_029068655.1 Muribaculaceae bacterium
CTATATGAGAAACTTGCTTTTCGTTTTCCATATTCGTTAAGAATATGAATCTTATTACCTTTTGTAAATATATTAGCCTTTTCATTCAGGTATAAACCTACCAGTCCATCATAATCCGGTGTAATAAAAATTTTACCAGAAGCAGTTTCTATCAGACCTTTCTTACCTTTTTTTTCCACCACCCAATACTTATTATTATAAGGCTCAAATCCAGTATAGTCTTTAGGCTCAACGATAGAAGATCCGTCACGTTTTAACAGGCCTGCTTTATCGCCAGATTTAATGATAAAATATCCCGGTACAGAGGCATCAATACCGGTATAGAGAGGTCGAACAAGCCATGTGCCGTCATTTTTAAGGAGGCCTTTCTTTCCCTTCATAGTTACAATCCATCCTTCATCACCAAGTTGCTCTACATTCTCCGCTTCCGGTTTTACCTTATAGACACCGCTATAGTCTGCCACGCCGGTCTTGCCTTTGACCTTTACAAACATGGCATCGCCCTGCATCGGTGTGATTTCCTCGAACACGATACCCGCTCCGAGAATCTTTCCGGAGTCATCGATGAAGCCTTTTTTACCTTTCTGAGTGACTGTACCACGTAACTGTCCGTTTGGACTTGCAGTCAGTTCGGTAGCCTCATCGAATTTGGGTTTTACGACCCATTTCCCGTCAGATTTCGACACGTAGCCCCAAAGGCCTTTTTTCTCATCCTTCTGCGGAACGATCGACTGCGCATAAGCCGATATTCCAAACAAGACAGCCATAATACACATAAGGGCTGTCACTCTTCCTACTGTTCTTGACATATTCATATAATGAAATTGTTTTTAGTTGCAAAATTATATACCGACTGCATAACAGACAAGTCCTTTTAAGTCCTTTTACTCCAACAAAAGAAACCTATAATCAACGATTACTACAAATCGCTGACATAAAAGAGGAGTGGGCTTATCACACCATACTCCTCTCATAAAATGCAATGACCTGCTGTCAGTAGCAAAACATGTATTATTATCCTCCAAAAGCTTGATAAAGCCTGATTGTCTTCTGCATGTCAGCAACCTGCTTAGGACTTAGCTTTATCAGCTTTTCTTTTTCATCACCAAAAAGCTTTATGCTTATACTCTTAGCATCCAATAGTTTTTCCAGCGTATTGGAATACAGTTCGGAAGTAAACCATTCGCTGCATGTAGCGTCGGAATTTACATTGCTCGGAACTTCATTAGGCATTGAGATATCAATAGGCTCATCATTATCGATCAGCAGAGAAGCCCTCTTTATATAGAGCCAATCATTACCGAAGTAACCTACGTTTAAGAAAATCTCCCTTGCTGTGCCGTTGTCAACCCTGAACGATAAAAAGGCTGTATTATGCCTATGGCCTTTCGGGGCACTTTTTACTGCATACAGAGAGGCTCCGCTACTGTCTGCATTAAGTTCTTCGGAAAACTCAGGAAGCAACTCCGCCCTTACAGTAGAATCCGCGGCCAAGCGGGCTGCCCGTTTCTCAGCGCTCTTTATAGAATCAAGCCTATGCTGCTCCAACTCCGCTTTCTCAGCTTCCACTTTGGCGATAGAGTCAGCTCTATGCTGCGCTTCGGCAGCCTCTCTCTCCTGCTTTTGCTTGGCAGACTCGCCGCAGGAACTGAACAGACAGGGAACAGCAAGTGCGATTATAATAATCAATCTTTTCATATTCCCAGATTTACAACAAACGCATCAAAGCATTGCTCGCATCTTCATAATTATGTTTATCCCACAGTTCTCTGTAGATCTCTCTTGCTTTTGCCTTATTCTTTTCTACTCCACGACCATACTCATAACATTCTCCAACCTTATATTTGGCGCGAAGCAATCCTGTTTTAGCCGCCTTCGAGAACCAATAAAAGGCTTTATCATAATTCTTTTGTACGCCATCATTACCATAGTAATAAATTATACCTAAATTATCCATAGCAACCTCATCACCGGCCTCTGCTGCTTTAGTATACCATTCCATTGCCTTATCCATATTTTTCGGTACGCCATATCCTAAATTATAGCAATAACCTATACTTACTGCTCTATTCGCACACTGTTCCATATCTCCGGCTTTCTCCGCAGTTTCATACGCTTTATTGTACAATTCAAAGGCCTTCTCATTGTCATTTTCAAATCCTTTGAAATCCGACAGATACATATAAGCTAATCCACTCATACTTCCGATATCTCCTTTAGCTATACCTTTCTCATACCATTCCTTTGCCTTCTCAAAGTCTTTCATAGTCCCCTCGCCTTCCCTATAGGCGTATCCGACATTACCATAGGCACGCACAACACCTGCTTCAGCGGCCTTAAGATCCCACTCAAAAGCTTTCTCCAGATCCTTAGGAACTTTCTTATAACCTTTGTCATACATCCTCGCAAGCGGGAGGTAGGCTGGGACATAGTTCTTATCGGCAGCAGACTTAAGGAGGTCAAGGGCACGCTCAATATCGGCGGAGGTCAGAATCCCATCCTGCAGTATCTGAGCAGCCATTACCTGATACTGAGGTATTCCACGCGATGCCAAGGTCATTACAGTGGCATAATGCAAGTTGCGCATCAATTCCGGCGTCATCTTTTCCGGATTGCTTACGCTATAGACATCGTCTGTATCAGTCGCTTCCTTATCGACCATCAGGCGCCAGTTGCCGTTGGCTGTCTTACGGAGAAGGCCGGTCTCGGCAAATGAAAGGCCATTCTTAAAATTAGTTTTTACAACAAATTTAGCCTCCGTATTCTCAGGATTCACAACCACGCTATCTACAGTGAACGAAGAATAATCGTTTTGCCAGAATCCTTGGGCTACCAATTCGGCAAAGCTCTTAGCCTCTTCCTCACTGAACTTCTCGATAGAGTCAGGCAGTACATAGGCTGCGATGTTTTCAAACTTCTTTTCTGAAGCCGACTTATAGACATCGTTCACGATGCCTTCCGGTTTCTGACCGCATCCTGTCATGACCATGCCTGCGACGGCAAGCACAAATCCCATGAAAATAGTTTTTCTCATTCTGAAAAAATTTTAGTTTATGATTATGTTTATTCTGATTAATTTCATCCTGTGATCATGCCTTCTTCTTGGCCAGCCGGTAGATCTCGTCAAGTTGGCGGCGCATGGACTCATCCTTGAGTTCACGAGTGCCATTCTTATTCTTGACATTTTTATATACGCCATAATTCGGTCCTTTATCTCCGGCCAATCCACGAAGATAGTTTTCATACCTCAACAGATGATCATGGAATACACAAAGGAAGTTCTCTATATGAAGAGCACCGAGGTCAGCGATTTCTTTCGGAAGCGTTGAAAGATCTTCAATCATACTGCCGAATTTCTTATCCTTCTTTATTTCGATGGAGGGCCAGATGTATTCAAGACATTCCAAACCTATAGATGTACCGGCATGAATATAGACCTCTTTGGGAAGGATGTCACGATTAAAGCCGTAGCGCAGGGAGAAGTCATAGCAACAGAGTGATCCAAAACCTTTAAGATCTTTTGTCATGTCTATTGTCTTCTCTAATATTTCCCTGAACGTATGGTATTTTCCAAAGTCCTCTGCTTCAAGCAGAGCACGAGCCTCCTTGACAAGCTTCGCGGTCCGTCTGCGCTGATGGAGGTTTTTACAGAATTTTCCGTTTTCCGGCTCTCTGGATATATTGGCTTCTCCACAGATGAAATTTGTGATCCAAAGGTCTTTCGGTTGGTTATCAGTTAGGGATTTAAGCCAATCTTCCGTAGGCTGCATCATATTATTCCGGTAATAATCTGCCATCTGCTTAAGGTCAGCAAATTTAGCATCCGGGGATTTACAGATGTTCTTAACCGTAATTTCCTTCCAGACTTCATTGGAAAGACGCTTTACGCAATTACCACCACCTGATGAAATCATACATTTTGTCATAAGGGAGTGTCAACAAACTCACCATGACTCTCTAAAGGTGGTATATTTTGATGTTAGAAATAAAAAAGCGTGAGAGCCGAACTTCTCTGCCCATCCCGCTATCTGAGGCCCTGGAACTGCCTTATAGTGTAGGATAGACAGAGCAGAAGCCTCACGCGAATGATATATGATATCGCTTGAATATGAATAACCATATTCATCCACGACAGCAAAATCATTGACATGTGGTTTCTACTCTTTGTCTCGTCCTTGACACTATACGAAATTTTCCAGGTTCCAGATAGCCAAGAAAGAGCGTCGAGTATACGCCT
>JAIECF010000214.1 GCA_029068655.1 Muribaculaceae bacterium
GCCGCTATAGTTCTGTGGTAAAGGACTATAGCGGCCTCAGTGTATCCTATGTTGTGTCAAAGATGGGAAAGTTAATAAGAATTTTTTATTCCGCCAAATATTTTGGTGAATATTTTATTCTTTCGTGCATTTTTCTTAATTTTGTAGTGTGAGAGTAGGATGTAATAAATGTCATTCTATTCTATACATCACGATTCAAACATCAATTCTAACAATAATAAGACATGAAAAAGACATTGATCACGGCATTCTCTGTGTTTGTTGCAGCAGTGGCGATGGCCGAGAGTCCATTGTGGATAAGGGATGTTGCTATATCTCCTGATGGTCAAAGTATTGCCTTTACTTACAAGGGTGATATCTATTCCGTTCCCGTTGCAGGTGGCAATGCACGGCAACTTACCTCCAACGAGGCATTCGACTCGAAACCCATTTGGACCCTTGACGGTAAGCGCATAGTTTTTCGAAGCGACCGCGAGGGTAGCGACGACATCTTCATTATGAATGCCAACGGAGGCGGTGTAAAGCGCCTGACAACGTCAAGCATAGCGGAACAACCGTTGGCTTTCCTCAACGATTCGATTCTTCTGTTCTCTGCAAATGAGATGCCGGCCAGAGGCTCCGCGCAGGCTCCGATCCTTCCGCAGACCTATTCGCTCAATGTCAACCGCCCGGGTACGCGTCCGGCGATGTTTCTTTCCATGCCTATGCTGTTCAGTTCTGTAGGGAAGGATGGAAGAATCATATTCACCGACAAGAAGGGATATGAGGATGTGTTCCGTAAGCACGAACGCAGCTCCGGCACCAACGATATCTGGCTCTTCGACAATGGAAGCTTCCGTCAGCTGACCGACTTTAACGGCCATGACCGGAATGCAGTATGGGCTCCACGGAAGGATTCGTTCTTCTTCCTTTCCGAAGAAGATGGCACCCTTAATGTCTATGCCGCTGACCTGAATGGAAAGAAAAGGAAACTAACATCTTTTGAGAAGCACCCCGTCAGGAATCTCTCTGTCTCCGATGGGGGATTGATGGCTTTCAGCTGGGATGGTGAGCTTTACACTCTTTCTGAAGGAGGACAACCGACGAAAGTCAATGTTGAAATTATCTCCGACGACTATGACTCAGACTTAGTGAAACGCTATGTTACCGGTGGGGCGTCTTCATTCTTTCCGGCACCCAAAGGAAATGAACTTGCCATTGTCATCAGGGGAGATGTATATGTGACAGACTCCAAATACAATACAACTAAGCGTATTACAGACACTCCGGATCAAGAGCGAACCGTCAGCATTTCTCCCGATGGAAAGACAATGGTCTATGACAGCGACAGGGACGGATACTGGCAGCTCTTCACTGCCAAGATAAAGAATCCAAAAGAGGAGCAGTTTGCCTACGCTACTGAAATTGTGGAGGAACCGCTTTATAAGTGCGAGACGAGTGCTATGCAGCCCGTCATCAGTCCTGACGGAAAGAAAGTAGCTTTTCTTGAAAATCGATCAACTCTCAAAGTAATTGATCTTGAGACTAAAAAGGTGACTACAGCTCTCGACGGCAAGTATAATTATTCCTACTCGGACGGAGATCAGCAGTTTGTCTGGAGTCCTGACAGCCAGTGGCTCCTTATGAACTACATTGGTATAGGAGGCTGGAACAATACCGATATAGCTCTTGTTAAGGCGGACGGTAGCGAGGTGATCGATCTCACGGAAAGCGGTTTCAGCGAAGGAAATCCCAAATGGGTTCTCGATGGTAAGGCTATAGCTTTCGAATCTGCAAAATACGGAATGAAGAATACTGGAAGCTGGGGCAATCAAAGCGACATCATACTGATGGCTCTTGACGGAGAGGCTTGGGATGATTTCAATATGACTGAAGAAGAGGCTGCCCTGAAGGAAAAAGATTCAAAGGATGATGGCGATTCAGATTCAAGCGATGATAAGAAAGGTAAAAAAGTCAAGAAAGGTAAAAACGAAAAGGCGGAAAAGAAAGATGATAAGCCGAAATTCATTCCTGACCTCGCCAACCGACGTTACCGTACCAAGCGACTGACAGGCAACTCGGCCATGATCGGTGATTTTTTTCTTACTCCTAAGGGAGACAAGCTCTACTACACTGCATCAAGCACTGAAGGAAAACGAAATCTATACTGCCGTGACATTAAGAAAGGAGATGTGTCGGTAGTGACTTCTGGAATATATGGAATGGAGCCTGATGCGAAGGGAGAGAACCTCTTTCTTTGGGGTAACAGCGGCATAAAGAAGATGAGTATAGCCAACGACAAGATCGAAGACGTGGAATATGAGGCTCTATATGACCGCAATCCCTCGAAGGAGCGAGAATACATCTATGATCATATGCTCCGTCAGGTCAATGACAAGTTCTACGACGAGAACCTCCATGGTGTAGACTGGGCATTCTATGGCGAACATTATCGCAAGTTCCTTCCTCATATCTCCAACAACCGGGATTTTGCCGAGATGCTGAGCGAGATCTTGGGCGAACTCAATGCATCGCATACCGGAGGCCGGGCCTATGGCAACGGCGCGTCTCTCTCTACGGCATCTCTTGGAGCATACTTCGATGATGCTTATGACGGCAATGGCCTTAAGGTAGCTGAGATTATCGCCAGAGGTCCGCTTTCCACGAAATCAGCCGATATCAAACCTGGAGAGATCATTCTTGCCATTGACGGCGAATCCATCGCTCCTCGACAGGACATCAACGCCATGCTCGACGGGAAGGCCGGCAAGAAGGTGCGTCTGTCAGTAAAGGGCCTCGATGGAAAGACGCGCGACGTGACTGTTCGTCCGGTCTCAATGGGTACCCTTTCCGACCTCAGCTATGAGCGCTGGATAGAACACAATGAAAGGGTAGTCGACAGCTTATCCGGCGGAAAGATAGGTTATATCCATGTTAAAGGAATGAACACTGCAAGTTATCAGAATGCCTATGAGCGTCTTCTTGGCAAATACCGCAACTGCGGCGCAGTGGTGGTCGACACCCGTTATAACGGTGGTGGATGGCTTCACAACGACCTTGCCATCCTTCTCAACGGCAAGGAATATGCCCGTTATTCTCCGCGTGGACAGTATATCGGCAGTGAGCCATGGGCGCAGTGGACCAAACCATCCGTCATGCTCGTCAATGAATGCAACTACAGCGATGCGTCAGGTACTCCCTATGTGTTCCAGACTCTCGGCATCGGCGACGTGGTGGGGGCACCTATTCCCGGCACGATGACTGCTGTATGGTGGGAAACTCAGATCGATCCGAATCTTGTCTTCGGTATTCCACAGGTGACAAACCTTTCGGTGGAGGGAAGACCTCTTGAAAATCAACAGCTGAATCCAGACGTAGTCATCTATAACTCACCGGCTGAAGTGGAAGCTGGACGTGACGCCCAGCTCGAAGGTTCGGTACGCCATCTGATGCAGAAGTTGAATATTAAATAAAGCATTGATAACAATTAGGTTTATGACAACTTTATTGATAGTGGCTATATGCATGCTTGGCGCATGTCTTCCGATTAGCCGACTGATCCTTAATATGATTAAGAGAAGCGATCGATATTCTGATGAATATAGACGCAAGGCACAGATCTGGCAGAACGTCTTCAGGGTTTTATGTATTCTGGGAGCGTTTGTCCTGCTGATGGTGCTTGAGTCGTCCTTAAACTCTGCTGATTAAGGATATATGTGTAATAAGTATGTCAAAGATAAAGGCGGAATCCGAAAGGATCCCGCCTTGCTTAATTAAAATGGGCTAAATTTAATCTTTAGTGAATTAAGCTTTGATCTTTGAAATAATGTCGAGAGCTTCGCGGCATTTGTCTGTGACATACTGCCAGTCGCCGGCTGCAACCTTGTCTTTGGGGAAGAGCTTGGAGCCCATTCCTACACAGTAAACGCCAGCGGCAAACCAGCTCTTGAGGTTGTCTTCAGTCGGTTCAACTCCGCCTGTCACCATGATCTTCGACCAAGGCATAGGTGCGAGAAGTCCCTTCACGAACTTCGGGCCGAGCACGTCGCCGGGGAACACCTTGCATAGATCGCATCCGAGTTCCTGTGCGAAGCCTATTTCGGAAACGGTGCCGCATCCGGGAGTGTAAGGAACAAGGCGGCGGTTGCAGACTTTAGCCACCTCAGGATTGAATAGCGGGCCTACTACGAAGCAGGCTCCCTGCTGGATATAGAGAGAGGCTGCTGCCGGCTCAACTATTGAGCCTACGCCGATGGCCATATCCGGACATTCTTTTGCGGCGAACTTTATCACCTCGGCAAATATCTCATGAGCGAAATCGCCGCGGTTCGTAAACTCAAACGCGCGTACGCCGCCGTCATAGCATGCTTTCACTACAGCCTTGGTCACTTCGGCGTCTTTATGATAGAACACCGGCACCATCGGTGCCTCAGCCATCTTGGCCAGGACCTGCTGTTTATCGAATTTTGCCATAGCTTTTAGATTTGTTTAGTTTTTAGGTTGTTGGGTTGTGTGATTAGCGCTGAACACGGCCGTTGGCGCTGCCGCCTGCGAGAGCCTCCACTTCTGCGATCGTCACGAGGTTGAAGTCGCCTGGAATGGTCTGCTTGAGAGCTGATGCTGCAACTGCGAATTCAAGGGCCTCGCCTTGGGTAGGCTTGTTGAGGAGTCCGTAGATTAGACCGCCGGAGAATGAATCGCCACCCCCTACACGATCTATGATCGGATTGATATCGTAGCGTTTTGACTCATAGAATTCTTCACCATTGTAAATCATGGCTTTCCAGCCGTTGTTGCTTGCTGAATAGGACTCGCGGAGGGTCGACACCACATACTTGAAGCCGAATTCCTTCATCATGGCCTGGAAGATTCCCTTGTATCCTTCGGCTGATGTATCGCCGGCTTCAACGTCAGCGTCAGGCTTGAATCCGAGGCAGAGTTCTGCGTCTTCCTCATTGCCTATGCAGACGTCGACATACTTCATGAGAGGACGCATGATAGACTGTGCCTTTTCGCTTGTCCACAGTTTCTTGCGGAAGTTAAGGTCTACTGATACTGTGACGCCGTGGCGCTTCGCTGCCTCGCATGCAAGGCGGGTGAGCTCGGCTGCCTTGTCGCTGATGGCCGGGGTGATACCGCTCCAGTGAAACCAATCGGCGCCTTTCATGATCTCATCGAAATCGAAATCCGAAGGATCAGCTTCTGCGATGGCGGAATGAGCGCGGTCGTAGATCACTTTCGAGGGACGCATGGATGCGCCAGTCTCGCAGTAGTATATACCTACACGGTCGCCGCCTCTGGCGATGTACTGGGTGTCGACTCCATAACGGCGGAGGGCATTGACTGCAGCCTGTCCGATCTCATGAGTAGGCAGTTTTGTTACAAACTTTGCGTCCATACCGTAGTTGGCGCAACTGACAGCGACATTTGCTTCTCCGCCACCGAAGATGACTTCGAAGACGTCGCTCTGAATGAATCGCCGGTGTCCTTCCGGCGAGAGACGGAGCATTATCTCTCCAAGGGTTATTATACGTTTCATACCGCAAATTTAAGCAAATATTTGCAAACATCATAATATTGCATAAGAAAAATTTCATTTTTTCGTTTCTTATAAAGTGTGAGGATTATCGGAGACAATCTTTATCCTTGCTTGCAACTTTATTATATGACTATCCAGAAATCAACACATATCCGGACGCGGCTCCTTCTTCTGCTTTTACTGCTATGCAGTTATGCTACGGCATCTGCTAAGTGGGGTGAGAAGGTGCCCAACCGACAGTATGCCGACCTCAAGCGATGGCATTGGGGGTTTTCGGTAGGCACTCACATCCAGGATCTTGCTTTCACACATTCCGGTCTTATTACCGAAGATGGGCGTCAGTGGCAAGTTGAGGTCCCCGGTTTCTCTCCCGGCTTCAATGCTACTGTACTTGGAGATCTTTGCCTACATAGATACTTTAACCTCAGACTGTCACCGGGAATGTATTTTGGCTCGAAGACGGTACATATGCTTGATTTCAATTCCGGGGAAAAGCAGATGCAGGACATGAAGAGTGCCCTTGTTGTGATCCCTTTCGACCTTAAGGTATCCGGTGACCGGCTTCATAACACGAGACCGTACCTCACTGTCGGTGCAATGGGTGTGCTTGATATATCAAAAAAACGTTCCGACCCGATAGTGACCCGAAATTTCGACACAATGCTTACTGTGGGCCTCGGTTGTGATTTCTATCTCCCTTTCTTTAAACTGTGTCCCGAGATTAAGTTCTGCTTCGGACTGACCGATATTTTGAAACATGACCGTCCGGACCTGGATGAGAATCCTGCTACCATGCAGATCACCCAGTCTCTATCAAAGGTTAAGAGCAATATGGTGGTGCTGTCCTTTTACTTCGAATAAATGAAGTTCAATCCGATGGAAACGCGTCTACGACATAAAATCCGTATCTTGGCACTCATCGCTGTTAGCGTCATAGCCTCGCTTTGCCCATATGTCGCTATGGGTCAAAGCGATCCTCTTTATACTCAGGCTTGGGCGCTTCCGACTCTCTATAATCCGGCCTCCGCAGGTTCTACCGATTGGCTGCGCATCCGAGGAGCCGCCAGGATGCAGTGGGTAGGAATTAAAAACGCACCTAAAAGTTTCACTGCTGCTGCGGATATCCCCTTCAAACTTATCGGCAGAAGGTGGGGTGGGGGTGTAAATGTAACTCAGGATGCTATTGGACTCTTCTCAAACACGTATGTCAACGGCCAGCTTAGCGGTCGCCTGAAGAAACTGTTTGGTGGAGAACTGACGGTAGGATTGCAGGTGGGATATTTCGGTTCGAGTTTCAAAGGCTCAGAAGTCTATATACCAGACGATGATGATTATCATGATTCCAACGACCCGTCTATACCGAATAAGGATGTCGGTGGAGGAACGATCGACTTCGGTGTCGGTCTGGAATATGTCCATCCAAAATTCCATGTAGGAGTTTCCTTGATTCATCCTTCATCGCCGAAGGTGAAGCTCAACACCAAGGGTAGCACTTCCTCAACCGCGACATCAGACAACCATGAATTCGAAACTTATGTTAACCGTGTGCTCTATCTGACGGCAGGAAGCAATATTCCGGTTAAAAACACGTTAATAGAATTGCAACCCGACCTTATCCTGGCATCCGACATGCGGACCTTATCCGGAGTGCTATCGCTCAAAGGATGGTATAACAAAATGTTTTTCGGTGGATTCGCCTATAGGTGGAACGATGCTGTAAGCGTCAATATAGGGACGGAATTCAAGAATTTCATTTTCGGATATGCCTACGACATTCCGACATCGCGGATTCTGAAGGCATCGAGTGGAAGCCATGAGATCACGGTTGGCTACCGTATGAAGCTTGACTTCAGTGGCAAAAACCGACATCGACACAGAAGCATTCGCCTCATGTGACATAATATACAAAGAAGAAATAACCTGCTACGAATCGTAACAACCTCTATATGATGAGAATTTCAGACATAAAAAATATTGCTGCCGCATTTCGTCGCCCCGCCTCTGTGGCGTCATGGATAGCCGCGGCTGTGTTTACTCTCGCAAGCTGTGCCTCGTTAGGACGAGGAGGTGCAGGAGGTGAAGTGACCGGTGTAGGTGGAAGCACCTTCGCCGAGCCTGTACCCTACGGCATGGTGCTCGTAGATCGCGGGGCCTATGCCATGGGTCCTTCCAAAGACGATTCTATATGGGGCATTAAGGGAAATTCCCGAGGTGTCTCTGTAGATGCTTTCTGGATGGATGAGACAGAGGTGACCAATTCAAAATACAAGCAGTTTGTGCTTTGGGTCCGCGATTCCATTATCCGCGAGCGACTTGCCGATCCGGCCTATGGAGGCAACGAGGCATTCAAGATCGAGGAAGATAAGGAAGGCAATCCCATCACGCCCTATCTCAACTGGAACAAACCCATCCCATGGCGTAACGCCAACGAAGACGAACAGAGGGCAATAGAGAGTGTCTACCGTACAAATCCTATCACCGGCCAGCGCGAACTTGACCCCACACAGCTCAACTACCGGTATGAGATATTTAACCATACGGAAGCAGCCAAACGTAAAAACCGTCTTGATGCAACCCGTCGTGACTATAATACCGACAATCCGGTCAACTACGAACTTCCCATTATATCGAAAGATACTGCTTATCTCACTGATGAAGGCGAGATCGTACGAGAGACTGTCACCCGTCCGCTTACAGGCGATTTCGACTTCCTGAATACTTATATAGTTAATGTTTATCCTGACACTACCGCCTGGATCAACGATTTCGACAACGCATACAACGAACAGTATACACGCCTGTATTTCTCCAATCCGGGTTATAACAATTATCCGGTGGTAGGAGTTAGCTGGGATCAGGCGAACGCCTTCGCCAACTGGCGTACCGACTATCTGCGCAGGAGCCTCGGTAAAGAAGGCATATACATCGAGCCTTACCGACTGCCGACAGAAGCCGAATGGGAATACGCAGCCCGCGCCGGTAACTCCGAGAGCTCATTCCCGTGGAGCGAGACCCTGCCGATGGACGAACGAGGCTGCTTCTACGCTAACTTCAAACCCGGCGACGGCGACTATGTGCGCGACGGCCACCTCATCACTTCTCCTGTCGGCACATATAAGGCCAATGACTTCGGACTTTTTGATATGGCCGGAAATGTCAGCGAATGGACCTCTACGGCGTTTACTGAGAGCATTGATCGCCTTACCAGCGACTTGAATCCGGAATACAGATACAACGCCGCCATCGAGGATCCCTACAAGATGAAGCGTAAGATAGTGCGCGGTGGTAGCTGGAAAGACGTGATGCACAACCTCCGCAGCGATCTTCGTCAGTGGGAATACCAGAATGAGCAGCGCTCCTATATCGGTTTTCGCTGCGTTCGCTCCCAGATTGGATTCGCAAAAGGAACTCAGAAGAAAAAGTAAACTCTGACAAGGAAATAACTCAAATTCAAACTCACAGCAATGGTCAGAATCCGCAAATACGCAAACTTTATAGAGCGGTTCCTTCATGGAGAGAAGGGACAACGCTTCTTCAACATCGCATATTCAATAGGTGCGGCAGTCGTGATCTGGGGAGCCCTCTTTAAGATCCTCCATCTTCCCGGCGGCAGTACACTGCTCTGTATCGGTATGGGCACCGAGATCGCAATGTTCCTGCTGACGGCATTCGACCGTCCGCCAAAGGATTATCATTGGGAAGATGTCTTTCCGGTTCTTGACAGCCATAATCCTGAAGACCGACCTGACCTTAACGGACATGGTGGTGGCGGCGTTTCCGGAGGTGTGATATTGGCTGGCGGAGGATCAGGGGCGTATCAGGGTTCCGGAGATCCTGTTGGTGCGCAGCCATCTTTGGGTTCAGCTGGAGCTAACGGTTCTTCTTTAGGTCAGACGGTAGTGTTTGCCGGAGGCGGCGGAAGCGGAGTTTCTGCTGTTGCTCCCAATGTGGAGATAACGGAGGAAGATACTGAGAACCTCGTGGAGTCCATGAAGGACATGGCAGAGCAGATGAAGGGTGTCACTGAGCAGATCGCTCAGCTTCGAGAGACCACCGATGCGCTTAATAAAGTCAGCGAGGTGCTTCTCAATTCATATAAGGCCATCACCGACAATTCAGAATCTGTATCGGCTTCGTCCAATGGATATGTGGAGCGACTTGAAGATCTCAACAGAAATATCGGCGGCCTTAACACTATATATGAGATCCAGCTTAAGAGCATCAGCTCGCAGCTTGAGAGCATAGATCGAGTCAACCGCGGATTGAAGGACATCCGCGACATGTATGAGAAATCAGCCAACGAGTCGAGCCGCTATTGCGAAGAGACCGAACGCATGAGCCGATATATGCGTCAGCTCAATAAGATCTACGAAAACATGATTACTGCCATGACCATGAACATGGCAAATCCTATGGCTGGAGCCGCTGCCGCGCAGCGTCAGAATCCCTTCGAAGAAAAGAATTGAGAATTTAGAATAAAAAAATATCCGCAGTCCCGGTCTGTTCCGGTTTCCGAGCCTTGGCCCGGTTGCATCTGAAGACTGAAGGCTGAAGACTGAAGACTAAAAAATGGCAGGAGGAGGAAACAACGTAGCAAGAATGTCGCCGAGGCAGAGGATGATCAACCTTATGTATATCGTCCTCACCGCTATGCTTGCGCTCAATGTTTCGAGCGACGTGCTTAACGGTTTCAGCCAGGTTCAGAATTCTCTGCACCGCACTAACGACAATCTTACTACAAAAAATAAAATACAGTTCGACTATCTGGCAGAGCTCTATGAAAAGAATCCGGCCAAGGCCGGACCTTGGTATGAGAAAGGGAATACCCTGCACCAGCATACAGGCCAGCTCTACTCCTTGATCGAGGAGATAAAGACCGACATAGCAAAGAAAGCTGACGGCAAGAATGGAGATTATACCGACCTGACTAATCTTGACGACCTTGAGGCTGCATCCTCGGTGCTCCTCAATCCAGCTTCTAAAAGAGGCGAAAAACTCAGGGAAGCCATCGATGAATACCGTGCTTACGTGACCACTCTCGTACCTGATACAGTAAAGCGCCGTGTCATCAACGAGATGCTTTCAACGGAAGCATATGATGTCAAGGGTACAGTAGGCGAAGTGAAATGGGAGGAGAAACTCTTCGACAATATGCCCGCGATAGCTGCCGTCACGATGTTGACGAAGCTTCAGAACGATGTGAGCCAGGCTGAGAGCGAAGCTCTTTCAAATCTGATCACCAACGTTGACATCGGCGACGTCCGTGTCAACGAGCTGAACGCATATGTGCTGCCAAATTCCAATATGGTGATGCGTGGAGGTAAGTATTCGGCTCGGATAGTTCTCGCAGCCATCGACACTACGATGCGCCCGGAGATATTCATCAACGGACAGAAACTCGGAAATCCTGACGGCCTATATGAATTCACCGCAGGCCAGACAGGAGCGCATGAATATTCCGGTTATCTCGAGGTGAAGAAAGGTGACGGCACTCTTGAAAAGCATGAGTTCAAATCACAATATAACGTCATCGAACCTATGGCTACCATCTCTCCGACGATGATGAACGTACTTTATGCAGGCGTTGACAATCCGATATCAATATCTGTTCCCGGTGTGCCGATGACTGCGCTTACAGCAACCATGACGAACGGCGCTTTGACCAGAAGCGGCGATCATTGGATAGCGAGGCCTACGAAAGTCGGTGAAAATGCGGTCATCAATGTCTCGGCATCGGTCGACGGACATAGCCAGAGCGTAGGAAGCATGACTTTCCGCATTCGCCAGCTCCCGGATCCGACTGCCTATATCTCCGTCAAGGACGCACAGGGAAATCCTTCAGTATATAAAGGAGGTCCTAAACGTATCAGCAAATCCTCCCTTATGGCATGCGATGGTCTTTCGGCCTCTGTTGACGATGGAATTCTTGATGTGGCATATACAGTAGTGTCATTCTCTACGGTATTCTTTGATTCGATGGGCAACGCTATCCCTGAAGTCAGCGATGGCTCAAAATTCTCCTCAAGACAGAAGGAGCAGTTCCGTCGTCTTAAAAACGGCCAGCAATTCTTTATCTCTGACATTAAGGCGAAAGGTCCCGACGGAATCACACGAACCATATCGCCGATGCAGGTAGTGCTTAATTGATTATGAAAAGGCGGTTTCCAACTGCCGAAAATATAAAATTATTATGTTGAAAGCATTGAAGAAGATACTCCCAATTGCCGCCATTGCGGCTTCTGTCCTCTCCCTGACGGCGCAGGACAATACCGGTGTGGTGCGCCGTAATGGCGCCTCCAAGCGCGGACAGAAGCAGGAGGAGACCTCCGGCCCTAAGATCACAGACAGGATGCAGGGATTCTTCGACGGTACGAAGACTCATGATGCCGACATCACGTATAAGCGTGAGATCTACCGTCAGCTCGATCTTAAGAACGTGCCGGAAAATACACCGCTCTATTTCCCGGAAGATATCGTAGACGGTCAGCAGAATCTTTTTCGTATTATTCTCGGTCTTGTAGTCGACGGAAAGATTCCCGCTTATGAGTATCTTGACGGAAGGGAGGTTTTCACCGACCAATATAAGGTGAAGATTGGAGAGATGCTTGATCGTTTCGATATAATGTATCAGAAGCAGGGCGACGGAGAAAGAGCCAAATATACTATAGAGGAGGCTGACGTGCCTACCGGACAGCTCCTTAAATACTACATAATCGAGAAATGGGAGTTCGATCGTAGGAGCAACCGGATGAAGACTTTCGTCGAATCCATATGCCCCGTGCTGACGCGTGAGGATGAATTCGGCGGGACCGCGAACTATCCCATGTTCTGGGTTAAGTTCGACCAGCTTCGCCCATATCTCGCGCAACAGTATGTGTTTCTCACCGACGACAACAATCTCCCTCAATATAGTCTTGATGATTACTTTAATCTCGGAATGTACAAGGGTGAGATCTATAAGACCAAGAATCTTCGCAACCTTTCCATGACCCAGATGTATCCGGATGAAGATGATTTGAACCGGGCTCAGGATAGTATCGATACCAGATTGCGGGAGTTCGGAAAGAATCTGTGGGTTCCTACTCGCGAAGAATACCTCGCCATGCGTGAGGCCGAGGAGGAGGCAGAGGCTGCCAGAGAACAGGCCCTCGCCAACGGCGATTCCATACCGGAGAGAACCGTGGTGACAGCAGATGAAGAGAAACCTGTAGCCAAGACCAGGACCTCGAAGAGGGCAGGGCGCAAGAAGTCATCAGCATCTTCCTCTTCAAAAAAGAAACCGAGCACTCCCAAAGTTTCGCAACCTAAATCTTCGTCAAACACATCAAATTCAAGCGCGGCGAAATCCGTAAGGCGCCGCAAGCGCTGATAGGAATTTGATGTAGCGTTTGCGTTATTGGATTTGAAGTCTGCTAATCTTTCTGTCTTACGGATCTTCGGGTGCTTTCAGCTTGTTTCGCAGGTTTGCAATACCCCATACGGTGGCGATCGTGCATGCGATCGCCATCAGTGTATATGAATATATGGCATCCGCCAGCAGTGAGGAGAGGAAGCACGATATTGTAATGATGATGGCATACGCCATGCCTTTGAAAGCTTTTCGTGAAAAATTGTAGCCGTATAGGCGTCGGTTTACTATGTAGTAGACTATCAGGCATATGGCATTGTCGGCGAAGAAGGCGTATCCAAGACCGATAAGACCAAAACAGTAGAATCCAATGCAACTAAGAGCCAGAGTCAGTAGATTGCCGAATAGCCCTTCGAGAGCGAAAAACGCCTTTTTATTGTCTTTGGCAAAGGTTATGTAGCCCATAGGCATCATCAGGGCTCTAAGTGTGATTCCAAGTCCCATCCATCTCATCAGAGGCAGAATAGGGTCGAATTCATGTGTGAAGAGAAGCTGGATCACAAGAGGAGCAGTGATAATCAGAAGACAGGCAGCCGGCGCTATGATTAGCGCCACGATTTCTGTCTGGCGATTGACAATGGCATGCATGAGGGAGGTGTCGTTGGATGCTTTAGTCAGACGAGGGAAATAGTCCATAGCCATTGCTGTGAACACCATGCCCGAATACTGTGCTGTAGCAGAGTTGGCAGCCTGATAGAGACCTACTTCAATATCTGATGCTAATGTGCGGATAAAGACATTAATCCCGTAGGTGATGGAAGTGCCTATAAGGTCACTGGCCATAAGGATGATGCCCATGCCTATCATTCGCTTTATTACCGGTAAGTGTTCGCGTGTGAAACCCCTCAGAGGCTCATAGACGATGCTTTTCCGAAGGGAGAAGAAGTAGAAGAGAAACATTGCTACTGAAAGGGCGATCATGGCCGGGACGATGCCGGAAGTGCCATAAAGGTAATAGAGCGGTACACCTATGAAGAGTCCTGTTAGGCCTCCTACTATCGAAGCTTTCGAAAGTCGTTTGACTTCGTGTAGACCTTGAAGTATCGATAGTATTCCGGTTCCCGCTATGCCGAAAGCCACAGCTATGCCCATTAGCATGAACTGCCACGACATGTCGGTGCTCCCGAATGTCATGCGGCTGAGCGGCCTTGCGAAAAGAATGCAGATCAAGGCTCCGAGAAGTGAAGTGACGGTAAGGATCCGGAGAGAAAGACCTATAAACCTCGATGCCGTATCTTTGTCGCGTGAATTGTCTGCCATTTCCCTGACAATCGATAGGTTGAGGCCGAGAGATGCGAATTTCTGAATGGTATTGGAGGCTGTAGTGAAAAGCGAGGCTATACCCATACCCTCCGGACCGAGCAGGATAGCTACGAATTTGCCTCTTGCCCAGTTGATGAGGATCTGAAACACCTGAACACCTCCGAACATGGACGTGCCTTTCAGGATGCTTTTATATGAGTTCTCAGATGCCATTTTTTATCTTTATGATAGAATCTATGATTTTGAGGGCTATCCTCGCTAAAGGTATTGGAAGACTCATTAGGGCAAGGTAGCGGGAACTTATATGCCCTTTGAGCCTCTTGATGTCTAAATCATTCATAGCGATGGAAATCCGTCTGATCAATGTCTTTTTCTGCTGTCGTTTGAGTTTTGTTCTGTTGATCATGCGTAATAATCCTACTGATTCAAAAAACTTGTTTTCTATCGCTTTGATATTAGTGAGGGTATCCTTTCCAAAGACCGTGGCAGTCATTGATATCAGCTTGTCGCATGTATGTAGCCTGCTGTCGATGAATCGAGGTAGGTTTCTGTGGGTTATTGAGCCCGCGTGTTGCCTGTAATCATATTGCGCATCGCACAGACACACTCTGTCGCATGCTGCAAGCAGCCATCGGGAATGAAGTTCATCGGAGAAAATTGATTCCAGATCGTCAGATGACATATGTTCATCCGCCTTAAGATAGAGTTCGCGTCTGACTGCGAATCCTGCCATCGGTATTTCCCAGTTGACCAGAGTGTGTTCTATAAGGTCTTTCCCTACCCATGTCTTTGATATGTCGATGGAATCTTTGGGCAGGATCTTTTCTCTCTTGTTATCCTTCAGATTCCACATTTCGGGTATTACAAGATCGGCGTCCTGAGATGCGATATATTGGTAGTGGGTGCTGAGCAAATCAGACGAAACCACATCATCGGCATCAACGGTCACTATATATCTTCCGGTTGCAAGCCCGGCTGCCCGAAGGCGAGGAATATGCGCTCTTCCTGAATTGACTGTAGACGTGAATATTTTTATTCTCTTATCATTGCGGCTGAAATCCATCACTTTTGCAAGGGAGTCGTCAGTAGATCTGTCATCGACTATTATCAGTTCCCAGTCTTGAAAATCCTGCGATGAAATGCTCCGTAGGCTCTCCTTAATATATGCCCCGGCGTTATAGACGGGCATGATGATGGAGAAGAATGGTTTTTTCTCCGTCTCCAGGTTTCCTTCAGAGTTCTTCAGATCATTCATGACAAAGATATTTCGAGGTGTAGTCAGGGGTCGGAAAGACATTCTTCTTTCTGGCGAGTAATACTCCTTTTATCCAGTTGATGCAATACGATGCTGGCGACGGCACAAGGCCCTTTCTCCAGAGAGGAAATTCCCGAAGTGTGTGCGCTATCATGCGCAGAGGCCATTGACGGGGGTAAAGCCTAAGAAATACAGCTCCTTTCGTCTGCGGACGTGATGGGAGCATAAGATTACGTCCTGAAGTCGTGGTGCCGTCATGGCTAACTATTGTTTTGGGTATATAGATACCTTTCAGTCCCCTGTCAAGGCATTCGCGGATGAATATATCTTCCTCACCCGACGGAAACGTAGCTCCAACACCGAAATTCTCGTTAAACCATATTGCCCCTTGCACAGATTCCTTCCGCATGGCGATCTCAATTGATGAAATGTAGTACCCCTTCGGACATTGTGCCAGAGATACCACCTCTTCCGGATAGAATTTCTTCGAATGCGATGAGGCATATCGGAAAGCAATAATGTCTGCGTCAGGATTCTTTTTGAATGCTTCCATGACATCAAGAAGCCCCTGTTCCGAATAGTCTGCATCATCGTCGCTCAGCAGGAGAAATGGTGCTGTGGCATGAGATAGGGCGATGTTCCGGTTGACTGAAAGTCCTTTGGTTGATGACCTTATTACACGGAAATCCTCACGTTTAAGTTTCTCGGGTAGGACAAGATTTCCATCTATCTGGCAGCAGACTAAATACTCTACCTCCTTCACTTTCGGATGGCAAGCTGACGCGACTCTCTCAAGTCCCTCTTGGCCATATGTGCAGATCATTACCTGTAACGTGGATGACGCATTTACTGTTTGTTCTCTTCTCGTAGTCATCACTGTTATCTTTTTATGTGTTTCAGCCAGTGGGCTTCGAAAAGAGGTGCGATGGTGCGGACATCGTTATGGCGCTCCACCAGACTTCTTCCTTCCCTTGCCATTCTTCTGAGTCCATCTTTGTCGAGAACAAGGTTACGCAGTCTCTCCTTGATAGTCGCTTCATTCTCAAGAGGAGACAGACAGAATATAGGTTCAGATCTCTCGTCTATATAACTGTAATATTCCGGTTGGCCGCCCGAAGCCGTGATTCTTCCGAGGGCCATCGTCTGAAGCGCGTTGGTGGCAGGTGAATATGAATACAGTTGGTCTATGACGATGTGGCTGTTGCGGAGTTCATAAAGATACTCAGACAGAGACAGGTTTCTGACTACTTTCACTTCAAGGTGTCCCGCCATCTCACCCTCGAGCTCGCGGCATATGTCGAGCAGACGTGCGGTTCCCTTTTGTATCTCCATGTTTCCCCTCATCCCGATCAGTATCTTTACCTGACCTTCGAGATTCATCTCAGAGAAATCAAGGCTTCCTATCTCGATTGGAAGATTGGTGAAAAGAAGCTTTTTAGGATCCATGTGGCGCCTTGCCGACATGTCGTATTCCGGCAGGACAGACATGGCTCCGTCAATGGTGTCGTAAAGGTATTTGGTATATGACGCATGTTCCGGAATGAGCCATCCCGATTCCCGTCGTGGGTCACAGAGCACAAGAGGTGCTTTTTCCTTGCCGACACGGAATTCGGAAAAGCGGAATAGGTCGGAATCCACACAGTCCTTTACGAAGAAATGGTCATTGCCGCAGAGAGTAAGGAATACTGAACGGTTGTTTTTCTTCAGAATGTCGTAGATAATCCTAAGTTTACCCGGTTTGAAAGACAGGAATCCGGGATTGATCAGTTGCACAACATCATATCCTGACCATGACGGTAAAGTCCCCATTACCTTGTAGAGATATCTTGCGGCGCCGAGAGGGCCGGGACTGCGCCGGAGTTCCATATCCGCATCTGTGTTCATATAGCCTCCCTTGTCGGAGACCAAAGTCACCTCGTGCCCCATTCTGCGCAGTTCCTTAGCCAGACAGGAATGGAGGTTAGAGTAGTCGCCGAGCATCAGTATCTTCATGGAAGGGAGACATTATATTTTTCCGACATCTTTTTATCTGAATCGCTTTCCTCCGACACTATATAAGGAGGACGCTGTTTTGATTCATTATAAATTTTCCCGATATATTCACCTATTATTCCGAGTGCCAGTAGCTGGCACCCGCCGAGGAATAGTATTGTGCATATGATGGTCGGGAATCCTTGTATGGGTTCTCCATAGATTATGGTCTTGCATATGATATATATCATGTAGCATATGGATGCAAGCGACACTAAGAATCCGAGTACGGTGGCTATTCGCAGCGGTGCTGTTGTGTAGCTCGTGATCCCTTCGGCTGCAAGATTTACGAGTCTGGCTGCCGACATATGTGTCTCTCCTGCAACTCGGTCTGCCGTCCTGAAGTCAACACCTGTTTTGCGGAAGCCTACCCAGCAGTATAGCCCTTTCGTGTAGCGCTGCGACTCCCGGAGGCTGCGTATTGCATCCACTGCCTTGCGGTCGAGAAGTCGGAAATCTCCGACATCGGGTAATACGTCTACTCTTGTACTTTTATTAAGGAGTTTATAGTAAGTTTTTGTGAAGAGTCTTCTTACAGTCGATTCCTTTCCTCTCGTCAGCCGATGACCATAAACATCTTCGAATCCGTTTTCCCACTGTTCTATCATTTCGGGAATTGTGTCTACAGGATGCTGGAGGTCAGCATCCATAATCACCATTGCGTCTCCCGTCGTGCGGTCAAAACCTGCCAGCAATGCGTTTTCCTTACCGAAATTTCGCGAAAGACCCACATAGCGGAATCTGGAATCCTTGGCATTCAGCTCTTTAAGCTTCTCGAGCGAGCTGTCTTGACTGCCGTCGTCTACAAGAATCACTTCCCAGTCATATTTCTGTCCCTTGAGGCCCGGATGCTGATTGCTGAGCAGTGGACACAAAGCGGCGTGGAGGGCATCCAGCGAAGCCTCCTCGTTATAGACGGGTATGAGCAGCGATATCTTCTTCACACTGCAAATTTAACAAATCCTCTTATTTTTTGCAAGTCATATTCAATTTTTAAGAATGAAAAGGCGTTAAAATAGCATGAACCCATCCGAAAACCTTCATAAAGAGAGAATGACGATTGTTGTGCCTGTCTTTAACCGGCCGGCGCTCATAGTGCGTTGTCTGGAAAGCCTAAGATCGCAGACCTATAGACCTCTTCACGTGATTGTGGTGGATAATGATTCTACCGATGACACCCTTTCTGTGGTAGAGAAATGGAAAAAGGATATGGAGGTTGATGATGATTTTACTATGGAGATAATCTCTGAATCGCTGCCTGGAGCTGCCTATGCACGCCAGACTGGTCTTCAGACAGTATCGACAGATAAGGTGATGTATTTTGATTCCGATGATGTCATGAGGCCCGGATGCGTCTCGGAAGTGATGTCCGCGTGGTCAGTGGATCCTGATGCGGACATTGTGGCCTGGCCTGTTGTGATCCATCATGAAGGGCATCCTGTAGTGACCCATTCCATTCAAGGTGATATTCTTGAGAGGCATCTCGTGCATGCCTTGCTGCGCACGCAGGGATATGCGGTCAAGACTTCATTTATCAGGGAATGCGGCGGCTGGAGGGGTGACTTTCCGGTCTGGAATGATTTTGAGACAGGCGTACGCCTTCTGCTGAATAATCCGAAGATAGTGGCTATCCGGGAGCCTCTTGTCGATGTGTATCCTCAGGCTGAAAGCATCACTGGACTCAGTTTCTCAAGCAAACATGGTAAGTGGGAGAAGTCTCTTCTCGGTATCGATGGCTCGATCAGCAGGAGCGGACGTCACGACAGTTCGAGACTTCATGGCATAGTGAATTACCGCCGGGCCATACTTGCTGCCCATTATGCGCGGGAGGGGCACGAAGAATTTGCTTCGCCTCTTTACAGACAAGCCTTGCAGGCGGTTCCGAAAGAAAAACGTCCGCTCATCCGTTTCGCCTATCACTGGACTCGGCTAGGGATGCGCGGAGCGTTTTCAATTATCGGAAGATTACTATAATAATGAGGAATTAATCATTGATCATTGATAATTAATCATTAATTAGTGATGAAGAGGTGGTCCCACGAAGGCAGTGTGACGGGCTCCTGCTTCAATGCTTTCAGAATCTTCGGGCTTACGTATTTCTTGTCTACTACAAGCCGGAACAGGTATTCGTCCATCCAGTCATCGGTTGCTATAAGATAGCCGTCGTGGCCCGATTTACCCCAGCTGTTTTCGATGAGCCATTTCTGAGGATCTCCCTTTGCGTCCAGATCTACCCCTGAAAGGGTCATGGCATGGGAGGAGGCACTTGCCCAGGTGGAAATTCGTTCAGCCTTGTCCATGCCGAACTTTGTGTCGAACAGCGACTCGTAGTCGAAGTTTTCAAGGTCGAGGGTGCCTCGTTCGCGATCAAGGAATTTGCCGACATCGCATGAGAAATACATCGCGGTGCTGTCTTTTATCGACTTGATAGCTGCATCCTTTAGATCGGCCATCGGGACGTTAAGGTATGTCCAGTCCTGACCGTCGTAGCTGTGGCGGTCATAATCTATGCGGTACACCTTCCAGTACTCCCGCGATGGGTCGTTCATAAGCATTATGTAGTCGTTCTTAAGGTCGTTGCCGAGCAGTTCCTTGTAGAACGATTGCGGAGTATATGTCTTGGTCTCGATGGCGTTTCCCTTACTGTCACGTTTTGTCCATGTGAACTCTGTAGGCGGCTCTCCAAGAGTGAGTGCGAGCATTTTGTATACTTCTCCGAGCTGTTTAGTCTTCATATCCTGCAGTGCCTTTTCATCGGCACCTTTAGCCTTGGCCTGGCGTAGGCGGAGACCATCCTCTCTGAGGCGCGTAGCGAGATGGCGGCGGAAGGCGGATGTACTGTTGGCCACTTCTGTCTCAGCCATCACCTCGGTAGGTACTACACCGTATTTGGTGACGATGTCTGCCACTCCGCAGAAAGTGCCACCGTCAGCGATGGGATTCTGAAACAGCCATTCCACCTGGCGGTCTTCCATAGGCTTGTCTGAGGTATCGATCACTCCCTGTAGGAAAAGATTGGCCTTCTCGAGCTGATCGAAGAAGAAATTGTAGTTCTGAGAGAATGTGAGTTTGGGGAGGTTGTGTTTAGCTATTGCCTGGGCACGTAGCACATTAAGTCCGGTGAAGAGCCAGCACCGCCCCGAAGATTTCTGGTCAGTGATGCCTTTTGTCTCAACCTTATGTGAGAAGTGATCGTCAAAATTGTTGCGCACCTTCTCGTTGAATGCGAGTTTCTCGATGCCTGCGGCGTTCAGCGCGTTGTGGCGCGCCTTATTGGCTGATTTGTCCTCATAAGAGGCCCTGAAGTCTCTCAGCATGTCGGCTGATATCTCTCCATTGTTGTCTGGAAAGGCATTCAGAATAGTCACGAGAGCAAAAATGCTTAAAGTGATTCTTTTGGTCATAATTTATTATGAATTGTATTGGTTTGTTTGTATGATCGAAGATTTGGGATTAATTGCGGTACACCTGCTTCAGGTTCCTGTCTCCCAGCATTGCGGCGGCCTCGGAGAATGAGCTGTAAAATGATCCCACAATTCGGTCGGTTTTGGATAGTATATACATCTCGGTGGCTGCATCAATGATTCCCTCTTTTGTAGCGCGGCTTGCCACGCTCTTGCTTGAAATGATCCGGTCGCCGTATTTCCTTGCGAAATCCACTTTTGTCGTTTCATCGTCAGTGGCAAGATAGAATTTCACTTTCGGATTGTCGTGTATTGCTGCGTCCATTTCGGAGATGAACAGAGAATCCGGACTGTGTTTAATCGACTCTGAGTTGTCTGATCGTCTGATGTGGAATCCTATGGAATGGTCTCCAAGTGAGTTGAGGATGGCGTTTGATTTCGTCTCTACTGCATTTGAAGCTCTGAAAATGTTTCTGTATAGCTCAATCGGGAAAGGGTAGAAGCTGAGTCCGCTTTGAAAAAGAACGTTTCTTCCTGATAAAATGTATTTTTCTGCGGTTTCCTTAAGCGATTCGTTTTTGTTGTTCACAACCATTGCTCTGAATTCCGGTGTCCAGTCTCTGAAAATATGGCCGAAAAAGATCGGAGCGATCAGTCCGCTTACATAGAGGTTTCTTTTCCGTGGAGCCGAGTATTTGAGGCTGTATTCGAGCTTTAACGGATAAATGATCTTTGATTTTATATAGTCAGGCACGTTGAAGATTTCTTCCACTGAGGCGTTCAGTTCACTGTTGCACCTCCAGACAATCCTGAAGTCACACCCTATGGCATCGGCCAGTGCTATTCCTGATGCCATCGCGCGCATCCTGTTTGCCAGTCCTCCGACAGGATTGATGATCATCCGTGGAGTGTCGTCATTACGGTAGTTGAGGATGTCAGTTCTACTGCCGGTCATATCTTTCATCAGTAAGGTTTATTTCAAAAGTTGTATATGCTGTTCCTCGCCCTCCGAGTCCGGTCTTCTGGTGTATGAGTCCCGAGTTTAAGATATGTCCAGCGTCTTCATTACTTGTGCCGAAATCGAAATAGCGGTGTGAAGTGTACACGTTGTGGATCAGATGGTGGAAGAGATAGGCGAGCGTTCCGTTTTTTCTTCCTGCGGGAGAAGTTGCTATATACTGACAGTGAGCCACCGAATTGGTGTCATATATGCATACGGCGGCTTCCGGCTCCGGGCCGCTTCCGGCAAGCCACATACGTATCCCTTTGGGAAAACGGTTTTTGAGCAGTTGAAGTTCCTGCCTTGAATGTACAGGTGCGGCATCATGCCTTTCTCTCAGGCACTCTTCCAGCAGCGGCATGAATTCAGAGGTGTCTGTTGTCTCCCTGATCCATGGATTAATGGTAGAAGCTTTTTTCAGGTTCCGCTTTTGTTGCGTATTGAATGATGGGATCTCACGCATGTCGACGACGGAGGAAAGGTTTACTGTCCTGATCGACACGCCTGATCGGAAAAGCGCATAGATGTCTTCTTCTGCCGGAATGCGATGGTAGATATGAGGAGTGGCTTTGTATATTACTTTGGTGATATTGTTGCTGCGACACCATCCTGTCCACGCATCGAAAAGCTCGAGCATGTCTGTTCCGTCGAAGTGGACTGGAGGAGTCAGCCACCCTCCGTAGGTGAGGCCTTGATGGGAGTGGAGAGTCCCTAATGAGTCGATGTTGGCGGGTAATATAGCAGTCGGAAGCCCGTTTCTTAGAGCGATGAGCGAGCAGTCCTCGAATCTGTCGGCGTGATAGTCCATGTATCCACGCATATGCAGCAAAGTGCCTTGTCGCGAGTCGGCGACAAGTCTGTCCCAAAGCTCCGAGTCTTCAGGCCTGTATTTGCGTATTTCCCATTTCGACTTCATATTTAGATATTTCAACAGCAAATTTAGCGAAATATTCGCAGGTTAACAAATTTTTTATTAACTTTGTTAATCGAATCAACGCTTCATGACTACACATTTTAACAACAATCTAACAATAGACTGAAATGAAATTATTCGCTTCGCTTGCCGCCTGCGCGGCTATCTCCTTGACGGCTTTCCCGATGCTCGCCGAGCAGAAAGCCACTGTCAAGCTGAATCTTGATCAGGTCAATCCCGATGTTACGATTCCGGCTGAAATCTACGGACAGTTTGCTGAGCATCTTGGAACTTGCATCTATGGTGGCCTCTGGGTAGGGGAGGACTCTTCCATTCCCAATACAAACGGCTACCGCAACGATGTGCTCCAGGCACTCAAAGATCTGAAAGTTCCCGTGATGCGCTGGCCGGGCGGCTGCTTTGCTGACGAATACCACTGGGTAGACGGCATCGGTCCGAAGGAAAACCGTCCCGTTATGATCAACAACAACTGGGGTGGCACAGTCGAAGACAACTCATTCGGTACCCACGAATTCTTCAACCTCTGTGAGCTCCTTGAATGCGAACCCTACCTGAGCGGAAACGTCGGAAGCGGCACAGTTGAGGAACTCGCTAAGTGGGTGGAATATATCACTGCAGAGAATGGTCCCATGGCTGAGAAACGTAAGGCCAACGGACGTGAGAAACCCTGGAAACTCAAATATCTCGGTGTCGGCAACGAAAGCTGGGGGTGTGGCGGCCACTTCGCTCCCGAAGACTATGCTTCAGAATACCGTCGCTATCAGACCTTCTGCCGTGATATAGACGGCAACAAGTTATATAAGATCGCATCGGGTGCAAGCGACTACGACTACAACTGGACCGATGTGCTTATGAAGAAGGCGCGAGACAAGATGAAAGGTCTGTCTCTTCATTACTATACGATCAAAGGCTGGAATGGCAGCAAGGGTTCTGCAATCAATTTTGATAATGACGATTACTATTGGACTCTTGGCAAGTGTCTTGAGATCGAGCCTGTCATCATGAAGCATGACTCAATTATGAGTGTATATGACCCGAACAAGAAGGTAGCGCTTCTCGTCGACGAATGGGGCACGTGGTGGGACGAGGAACCAGGAACCATTCCCGGTCACCTCTATCAGCAGAACTCCATGCGCGACGCTATGGTGGCAGCCCTCAGCCTCAATGTCTTCAACCGTCACACCGACCGCGTGAAGATGGCCAATATCGCTCAGATTGCCAATGTGCTTCAGTCTATGGTGCTTACCAAAGGCGACAAGATGGTGCTTACTCCTACATATTACGTCTTTAAGATGTATGCACCTCACCAGAATGCCACATTCATTCCTCTTGAGGTGGAAACTTCCGTTCGCGACGTTCGCGACGGCCGCAAGGTGCCGACTGTGAATGCTACAGCTTCACAGAAAGACGGAAAGGTCAATGTTACTCTCACCAATATAGATCTCAACGAAAAGGCGGAGGTTACGATCCCGTTCTCTAAGCTCGCTAAAAACGCGGTTAGCGGTGAGCTTCTCACTTCCGCAAAACCCACAGACCATAACGATTTCGATAACCCCGATAAGGTAAAGCTCGCTGCTTTCAAGGACTATAAGGTCACTAAAGACGGACTTCAGGTGACACTCCCTCCGATGTCGGTCGTAGCCCTTTCCATCGCTCAGTAATATAAAAAAATGGCCCCGGATATCATCCGAGGCCATTTTTTTATCTGTTCCATTCTGTAAATGAGTAGGTAGATTCCACTTTCTTTTCGATATCGTCGGGGAGCTCGGAGAAGAAGTCAAATCCTGTGATCTTCTCCACCTCGTCGATGCTGGTGGCGTAATCCTGCATGTTGCCCGGGCATTTCATGTGAGGATATATGAATGCGATGCCGCGTGGCTCGTCGAGATATGGAGCCAGGAGCACCTTGAAGAAAGCATCCGGGACCCTTACCTTTGATTTCTCGATATATGTCTCGCCATCAGAATAGATCGGCCCGGCTATTATCATGACAGCAGAGTCGCGTTTCGCCCAGAGTCGCTCCTTCTCTTCTAATCTTTCCCATGCACCGGCATTGAGGTCATGGAGTTGCGGACACATGTTTGCCATCACGAAACAGTCGATCATTGCCTGCTCGCTCCATTTCTGGTCGGCTGCAGGGCACATATGACCGCGGTCAAAGCCGGAACCGGTATAGTCGCTGTGTTTCGTGCATCCGGTGATTTCTTCGTCTTGCCAGAAATAGTCGTTGCGTGGCCATTCTGTACTAACTTCCGTGCCGAGTAGTTCCCAAGTCACATAGTTTGGCGTTCGGTTGTCCTTATTGAAGGAAAGCGTAAATCCGGTGTATTCCTTCAACTGGGAAGTTAGTCCCGATGGAATCTCTACATTCTCCAGCCCTTCATAGTGGCTCGGAAGCGGAAGTGATTCTGTTGGTATGTCAGGTTTGGGAAGGTCCGGCATCTTCGGCTCGTCCTTGCCGGTATTACAGGATTGTAATAACGGCATCATCAGCGCTGCTGTGAAAGCGATCGATGCCGCGTAATGCATGTTTCGATAGATTGATCCAAAATGTTTCATTGTCAAAAGCGTTATGTTCAATATAAACGTATAAGGCCTCGGGAGTATTGCATCCCGAGGCCTTTTGATATAAGCGTTTCGCGCTACGCATCACGCATCACGCATTACGCATCACGTCTTTTCTTCCAGAGGGCGGTCATATCCTCCAGGGTCTTGCCCTTGGTCTCGGGAACGAGCTTGGCAACAAACCATGCAGCTATTACGCAGATTACTCCATACAGGGCGTAGGCGAAGAAATGGCCGAAGCGTTGCCCCATGTCGCCCATGCTCATATTGTACATGGGAACGAACGTACTGCTGACGATGAAGTTGAATATCCACTGGAATGCCACCGCGATAGCGACAGCCTGCGAGCGTATGGTGTTCGGGAAGATCTCCGATATGAGCACCCAGCAGATAGGACCCCATGAGAACATGAACGACGCTGAGTAGACCATGATGCTCACTACCGGGAAGAGGGGAGGAAGCTCCACAAGGTTGGAGAGGGCTACGCCGAGCGCACCGATGGCCATGCCGATCGAACCCCAGATGAGCAGAGGCTTGCGGCCAAGTTTCTCAACGGTGAATACTGCTACGAGAGTGAAGGCGATGTTTACGATACCCATGATTACAGTCTGAACCATCGGGTTGCCCATATTCATAGATTCGAAGATTCGTGGAGCATAGTAAAGCACCGCGTTGATGCCGACAGCCTGCTGGAACACTGAAAGCATGACGCCGATGAATACGACCATGATGCCGAAAGAGAAGAGCTTCTCGCTCTGCACTGTGACGGTCTCCTTGATATTCTGAAGGATTTCCTGAGCTTTCGCACTGCCGTTGATCTTCGTGAGCACCTTGAGAGCCTGTGCGTCCTTGCCTACCATGGCGAGATAGCGGGGTGATTCAGGCACGAGGCAAACGAGGAATGTGAAGATACCGGCTACGTAAGCCTCCGATCCGAACATGTAGCGCCACCCTGTCTGGATGGTCCAGATATCTGAACTGGAGTGAACCTGGTAGATTGTCTCCCCTATCTTCTCGATGATCGGCTGTGTGTGTTCGCCAAGGATAAGGAAGTTGACGAAATAGACTACAAGCTGACCGAATATGATGGCGAACTGGTTCCAGGAGACGAGCGTGCCGCGCATATTGGATGGTGCTACCTCGGCGATATACATAGGGCAGATTGCGGATGCAAGGCCGACACCGATGCCTCCGATAATGCGGTAGATATTGAAGGTGATCAGCAGGTGAAAGCAGGGCTTGCCATACTCATGGATGAGAAATTCAGGATAATATGAGCCGAGCGCTGATATGAAGAAGAAAACGCCGGCGATGAAGAGAGCCATCTTTCGGCCGAGTCGGGTCGCAATGAGTCCGGATATGGCTGAGCCGATAATGCAGCCTAATAGGGCGCTTGAAGATGTGATGCCGTGGATTGTGTCTGTGTAGACGAAGTCTTTCGCGCCGAGGAAGAAGGCCTGCAGGCCTTTTTCGGCTCCGGAGATGACAGCCGTGTCATATCCGAATAGAAGGCCGCCGAGCACCGCTACGAGCACTATCCCGAAGAGGTAGGCTTTACTGCCTTGATTGTTGTTTGAATTCATGGTTGTTTAGGTAATGTTTTTATGAAGTTTATTGTTTTTCAATGGCTTAAAAGGATGATGTTGAGGCCGCTGAACCTCGGACCTCATCTTCGGCACGATATTCGGGTGGAATAGGGAGTGCGAATGCAAAATTAATAAAAATATTCGTGAAATGAAAATAAAAATCCAGCCTGCCGATTTACCGGCAGGCTGGAAAGTCTATAGATCGGTAATGTTATCGGTTCAGTCCCAACCGGGATTCTGTTCGATCACGGCTCCTGTGTTGGAGTCAATGGCCTTCTGCGGGATGGGGAAGAGAGTCCACTTTGTGATTTTCGGCAGGTTTGAGCTGAAGCATCCGGGCCATGCCGAAGACTGGTCGGCAATACCCATGGCATGTGCGTTGATGCTGTTGATGCCGTCTTGTCCCATGCGGAGCAGAGTCGGCCAGCGCTGCTCCTCGAAGAAGAGTTCGCGTGCACGTTCGTCAAGGATATACTGCATGCTCATGTCGCCTGCTGTTGCCTTCTTTGAGCACTGCGCGCGATCGCGGAGTATATTGATGTCGGATGCTGCGCCACCCGCGTCGTTCTTGCGGAGCTTGGCCTCGGCGCGTAGGAGGACTGTCTCTGCGGAACGGCATGCATACTGGTCAATGAAGTATGAGCTGCGCTGCCAGCCTTCGCTGAGGTCATCGTAGTTGTAGTCGTCGTCTGAAGCCCATTTTGCCCAGATGGGATAGAAGCGGTCGATGCGGGTAGAATCAAGCATGTCTTTGGTGACTACCTGTCCGTATTTTGAATGGTTCTTGTCTATGACAACGAAATTACGGTGGATGTTGCACTCAGCATTACGCATGTCGTCGCCATATTCCCCTTCCCAGATGTCGTTGATCACATAGCTTGTGGGGCTATTGCCGGAGATTCCACGGCCGCCTACATAAGCGCAGATATTGCCGCCTGGGTACTCGTCGGGATCAGATCCGTTCCAAGGGCAGTTCTCACCGTTCTCCTTGTATTCTTCCTTCCAGAAGGCATCGCGGAGCACCGGCGACCAGTTACGCGGAGACTCGCTCTTGTTTCCTCCGAACTCATGATATACATCATAGTCATGCTGGAATACCCAGAGCGATTCAGTGTTTCCGCTCTCACGGTCCTGGTTGTCACGCTGGAAGAGGTCGAAGAAGACGTTGCCGTCCTCACGGTATGCTTCTACTCCGTTGACTGTCTTACCACCCTCGGCATTGGCGCGGGAGCCGAATCTCTGAGTCATGAGCGGATGCAGGGCCATCACCTTGTCGGCATATGAGATCGCCTGGTCAAGGTCTGATGCATTGTTGTTTTTCACTATGGCGAGTCCGAGATATGCTTCCGAGAGGAAATGGTAGGCCGCACCCTTTGCAACACGTCCGGCTTCCGATGGATAGTCCGGAAGGTTCTCGGCTGCGATCTTAAGGTCGTCGATAGCCTGCTGATATGTTTCTTCGCGTGTAGAGCGCGTGAAGTCAAGCTTGAGCTCCTGATAGAACTGAGTGACCAGAGGTACACCGCCGAACATCTCCGCGAGTCTCAGGTAGCCGTAGCCGCGCATGAACATCATCTCGGCGTAGCACTCGTTGCGCTGTGCTTCGCTTTCCCACGATAGCCCTTCCTTCTGCACTCCTTCGAGGCTCTGGTTGGCGTAGTTCACGAGCTGGTACATCGCGTCGTAGATCTGGTTTGAAGAGTTCGACGAGGGGCTCCAGTTATTGAAGTTGCAGGTGTAGTTGCCGCTGGCGCGCCAGTTGGGCGTGTCTGCTACGTCTGCGCCAAGCCCCTTAAGGAAGTTGTTGCAGTCATACCAGTAGCGAATGTGGACGTAGAGGTTGGTCACGCAGGCGCGTACCTGGTCGGCTGTCTCGTAGGAGTTGGTGGTGGTGTAGATGGTGCGCGGCTTCTCTGTAAGGAAGTCCTTGTCGCTGTTGCACGAGGAGAGCATGGGGATCATTGCCAGTCCTCCGAGTGCGTATATTGCAATATTCTTGATTTTCATTTTCTTTAAAGGAGATTAGAATGTTAGGTTGAGGCCGAGTGAGAAGGAGCGCGAGAGGGGATAGCCGTAAGAATATCCGGTGCCGACGGTCTGCTTGATTTCCGGGTCTCCGCCTTTCCACTTGGTGATGGTGAAGAGGTTCTTGCATGCGAAGAATACCTTCAGGTTGTTGATGCCGCAAGCCTTGAGCGCAGGCTGATTGAAGGTGTAGGAGAGGCTGAGGTCTGAAAGTCGTACGAACGAGTAGTCCTGAAGCGGATAGAATCTTCCGTCGGTGTAGTTGATGCGCGGATATTCGTTGCTGCGGTTCTCCTCGGTCCACCAGCCGTGGTTGAGGTTGTTGTCGGTGTTCACATCGGAAAGCGTACGGTATGCGTAGAGGTTGCCCGCTTTGCCGTAGCCGTTGCCGCTGAAGATTCCGGTAAACATTACGAAGAGCTGGAAATCCTTATAGCTGACGGTGTTGCCGAAGCCCATGCGGAAGTTCTCCTTGGAGTAGCCGAGGATCTGGCGGTCTTCGGATGTGATTGTCCCGTCACCGTCGGTGTCAGCAAACATCACGTCTCCCGGCTGAGCACCGTTCTTCTCCATGTATTCGGTGTCTTCTACCTGTACGATGCCGATGTTCTTATAGCCGTAGATCGCTCCGAGGCTCTTGTTGAGGAAGAGGCCGTTGGTGATGTCGTCGTTGCCGTCACCGTAGAGATCCTTCAGCTTGTTGCGGTTCATATAGAAATTGAGAGTGGAATTCCAGCTCCAGTCCTTGGTCTGGATGTTGGTGGTGTTGAGGGTTGCCTCGATGCCCCAGTTGTCTACTCTACCCATTGTGGCGTACATGCCGGTGAGGCCGTTGATCATGACTGGGATGCTGCGCCAGAAGATCTGGTCGGTCGTTTTGGATGTATAGGCGTCGAAGTCGAGGTTCACGCGGTTGTCGAAGAGGCCGAGCTCAAAGCCGTAGTTCCATGAGGTAGTGGTTTCCCATCCGAGGTTCACGTTGCCCATCGCTGTGATGCGCTGTCCCCAGCTTGCCTGAGATGCGTTGCCGAATGGATATACAAACCCGCCCGACTGTCCGAGCGTAATGGTGGAGAGTGTCTGGTAGGGGCTGAGCGACTGGTTGCCGTTCTTACCCCATGATGCCTTTAGTTTGAGGTTTGTGACGGGCACCACTTTTTCCATGAATGATTCGTTGGATACGGTCCACGCTACGCCGAATGCGGGGAAAGTACCCCACTTCTTTTCCGCACCGAATACTGAAGAACCGTCGCGGCGGATGGATGCGTTGAAATGGTAGCGCTGGTCGAAGTTGTAGTTGACACGTGCCAGATAGCCTACGTCTGTGTGGCGGGCATATCCCGGTTTGATGATTTTCTGGGTTTCTGCGAGATTCAGGCCGTCATAGCTCAGGTTGGTGTTGCCGAGGGCTTTGAAGTCGGAGCCGTTCATCTGGCGAGTCTGATATTCGTAGGAGTCTCGTGTATACACAAGTGTCGCGTCTACGTAGTGCTGGTCAAATTGACCGCTGTAGCTGAGGATGTTGTCCCATACCCATGACTTGTCTTTGCGGTAGTAGTTGTAGCCGTTGGCGGAGCCGAGGTAGCCTGCTACGGCTGCGTCAGTATAGTAAGCGTCTGCATCTTCGATTGCCACGCCCGACATCTCGCGTACGTAGTAGCCTTCATGAGTGAAGTAGTCGCGCTCGGTATTCTGGAGTGTGAAGCTTCCGTTCATGCGGAACTGCAGACCCTTCACCCAGGGGCACTTTAGGATGAGGTGGCCTTTCAGGCTTGTGGTGTTATAGATGTCATGGTCGTCGATGGTGTTCGAAAGCACGCTCCAGAGGGGGTTGAGACGGTAACCGCCTTCGTTGACAGGATATTTGTTCACTTCTCCGTTCTGGCGGGTAGGCTGGCCGTAAGGGCTCAGACGGGTAGTCTGGTAGAGGTCATAGACTGTCGGCCCGGAGTAATTGTTGTGTGAGTAGTTCATCTGTGCGCCGAGCTGAAGCCAGTCGGTGACATCGGATGTGAGGCGTGTGTTCATTACGAAGCGCTCGTAGTCGTCGCCTACCACAACGCCTTCCTGCTTGGTATATGAACCCGAAGCATAGTAGTTGACTTTGCTGTTGGCTCCTGATACGGATACTGTGTAGTTCTGCATCAGTCCGATGCGGGTAGCATAGTCAAACCAGTCAGTAGTCTGTCCTTTCTTATAGTTCTCATATTCGAACTTCGACATCCAGGTCGGATCCGCGTTCTCGTCGAGGCCTGCGAGGATGTTGTTCTTCCTGATGTAGTCGGAAGGGCTGAGGAGGTCGGGCTTGGATGCTGCGTTAGACCATGCCCATGATGTGGAAAGTGTTATGAGGGGCTTTCCTTCCACGCCTTTCTTTGTCGTGATCATGATCACGCCGTTGGCTGCCTGCGAACCGTAGGCGGCAAGTGATGTAGCGTCTTTGAGCACGCTCATCGACTCGATGATGGATGGGTCTATGTCGCGGAGAGCTCCCTGGAAGATGACGCCGTCAAGCACGATGAGGGGGTCGCTGCCGCCGTTGATCGATTTCTGGCCACGTACTACCATTGATGGCACCTGGCCTGCGCCCTGCTGCTGAGATACCGTGATACCTGTTACTGTGCCGCGGAGTGCGTCCATAGCGTTTGAGGTCGGGATAAGGGAGAGTGGCGAGTCGGCAACTTTAACTGTTGACACGGAGCCGGTAAAGTTCTTTCTCTGCACCGAACCATAACCTACGATTACGACTTCGTCGAGCTGCTGGTTGTCTACTAGCATGGTGACTTTGAGTTCCTTCTGGCCGTTGATCTTGATTTTCTGGCCCAGATAGCCGATGTAGCTGATTGAAAGCACATCGCCGTTGCTTACGTTGAGGGTGAAGTTGCCGTCAAGGTCTGTGGCCGTACCGTTGGAGGTACCTTCCACCATGATGGTGGCGCCGATGATGCCCTCTCCCGTCTCGTCGAGTACTGTTCCGTGGAGCGGATAGGTCTGGGCTTTCATCGTGACTGTCCCAAGCAATACGAAGAACAGCCATACGAAGTAAAGTTCTTTTCTCATTAGTTTAGATGATTGGTTATTATTATGAATAAGTGTTAGGTGTATTTGCAGCTTGCTTGGTATGGATAGTGCGACTGCGACGTTTTTGCGACGCTTTGGCTCTATTAGTTAGTTAATTTTCATTATGTTGTT
>JAIECF010000215.1 GCA_029068655.1 Muribaculaceae bacterium
TACCGTGGCCGCTATAGTTCTGTGGTAAAGGACTATAGCGGCCTCAGTGTATCCTATGTTGTGTCAAAGATGGGAAATTTACAAAAAAAATATTTAAAAATCATTAATTCGTTGGTGAAATTGTTGTGTGTTTTGCAACATGTATAAAAGACTCTTTGTCTTGCTTTGGAAAACCGATAATAAGAAAGGCCCCCTTGTCGGGAGGCCTTTGTCCACTATTGTTTGTTATGCTTTATTCTTGAGTGGCTTCCGGACGCTGGATGCCGTCTTTCTCGCAACGTTTTGTCATGCGTTCGATACGCTCCTTGGTCTCGGGATGTGAGGAGAACATTTTCTGTACTGTGGTTGACTTTGTCGAGCCTTCGAGATTCTGAAGCTTCTCAAACGATTTCACCATACCCCACGGGTTGCGTCCGTTTGCTACAAGGAAGTCATACCCGCAGTCGTCAGCTTCTTTCTCCTGCTTCTGTGAGTATTTAGCATTGATCAGAGACTCGCCGAGTGCTCCCAGCTGGGAATCGGTAAGGGCTGCTATCTTGCCGTTGGAGGCTGAGATAGCGTCTTTTACGGCGCCTGTCAGCAATTCTGTCTTAAATGCGTTCTTTGAATGGCGTTTCACTACGTGTCCAATCTCATGTCCTATGATTCCCATAAGTTCATCGTCGTCCATGATATCCATAAGGGCCGCGAATACACGTACGCTTCCGTCAGGACATGCGAATGCATTTACGTCGATTACATTATATACTTTGAAGTTCAAGGGAATTCCATCTGCGTCTGTGATTCCGGCAACGAGCTTGTTGAGTCGCTGTGTGTAGGGATCGTCGTCCGGTAGCACTGGATTATGCTTGTCCATCCAGTCCACGGATTCCTTGACATAATCAGCCATCTGCTGGTCGGTGAGGGTGAATGCCTGAACAGCCTTTGTTGCGCTTCCTACGGCTTTCTTAAGATTGAACTGTGCATGCGCCAGATTCGTGCAGGCCAATATGGCTATTGCCATAAGCACTTTCATTAAGTTGTTTCTCATACTTATTGTATTTTTTAATTAGGTTGTTTTTTGTTAGCTTTTATAACCGGTATTTTGAAAAATCCCTCTTCTACGAAGATTCTTATCGTACCGCCTTTCTTGATTCTGTTGTATTCGCTTAGAGGCTTTTCCATCTTTTTTATCCTGCCGTCTTTCATTTTAAGCTCTACCACATAGACTGAATACTTCTCGTCATGATAGGCTCTTCTTCCTGCCCTGCGTGAGCGGGTATGCTCCTCAATGTATTTTCTTACCACCGGAGCCTTATATTCGTATACAGAGTTATTGTCTGAAAGGCAGTAATTGACTGTATAGAAGAGTCCGAGTAGCACAGAAAACGACAGTATGAATGCAGCCGGATACTCAAGGTAGCGCATGAAGGAACTTGTGAGCCGCTTCATGTATCTTGCGAGCCATATGGTAGCTGCTGCCGATAGAAGAGCGCATATTATAGCGGGCTTCCACCATTCCACAATGGTCAGGTGATGGAATCCCATCGATACTCCTGAAGCAACTATCACTGTAAGGGCAAGCAGGATAGTAGGAATTATTTCTTTTGTTCGACTTCTCAAAATCTGATCATGTGTCGTTATTGTAATACAAAATTACAAATTTCAATCGGATTCAGCAATAAAGTTATCATAAAAAACGTTAACCCGGATAAGGTCTGTGATCCCTTATCCGGATTTGTCGATATTCAAGGCCTTGCATAAAGCCAGAAGTGTCGTGTCAATGCTTTATGATCTTCTCAATTCGTATGCTTCCGTCACTATTTGTGGTGCGTTTTACTATGACTCCGTCTGTTGCCGATCCCTTAATTTTTCTTCCGGTTATGTCGAAGAGCTCAGTCTTGGAGGAAGTGGGAAGGTTGTTCTGACTTACAGATACCGGCTCGCCCAGCGTATTGACGGTCACTGTCTCGCTTTCAGCCCTTGTATCTCCGTCTATGTAAACTGCACGCACTCCAAGAGTCTCTATATCCTTTCGCTTTAAAGCCACGCCATGATAGTTACCTCCGGAGAATATGTCGTCACCTACATTCAGCAGGACAGGGATATCGGTCAGTTTGTCGATACCTTCCTCAGCGAGCGAAGGATATTCCTCGGCTGTGAAGGTAAATAACTCACCGTTGATAAAGATATTGTAGAAGATATTAGTATCCCAAAGAATCTGTCCTTCACTGTTGTCGCCGTAGATATTGAATTCAAATGAATAGCTGTAATCCGGATCCATGAATTCGATGTCATTGACGAATAGGACATCCGGGGTTATTGGAGCGAAGTCAGTGATCTTTCCCTGGGAATATATGCGGTCGATAGCGTAGTATTCACATGGATAGGTCGCTACGTTGCCGAAGTTGAACATCACGAAGACAAGGTCGCATCCTTCCGGCATGACGGGCTTGAATACATTTGTCTCAGGATCGAAGTTCAACACCAGTGGATCATCGGATATATCGAACGAATACATATCCTGATCCCAGTATTCGTCATACCAAATTTCTCCTTCTCCGGACATCATGAAGATATAGTGATTGTAATATTTCCCGAGAAATTGGTTTGACGGAATAGTAAGGGTGTTATTATCTTTGTCGAATGTTCCGTAGATCACTGCTTCAGGCATTCCGCTTGCAAGTCCTGTGATGTAGGTCACGCCGTCTTTCTCTCCGATTCCAATAGGACGGAGCACTGTGTGGTCCCATCCCATGAACTCATCAGCGAGTATGTAGGAGTAGTCGTAGTCGATGCCTTCAGGAATCTCTGTAGGAGTGGCGTTAAAGGGCAGTAGGTTGAGGGCCATTTCGCCGTAACCCTGCCACAGATCATTGCAAGTCACGCCAAGCATATATTCACTGTCCATCATGTAGCTGCCGTCCTCTTCCTTCGTGAAGACAATGCTTCTGTTGTCTTCCACAGGAACAAAAGTCGTATAGTAGCCGTCGGGATGGTTCGGAGAATCTATTTCTGTATATTCGAGTACGTCGACATAAAGGTCGAAAGACTCGTCTTCATATACCGAACGGTAAAGTGGCTGTGGAAAGTCAAATTTTATTCCTTCGTCTGTCACCGTGCCCTTGATATAGGTATCCCAGTCGAGCATGCTGATGGGATTCTTAAGGTAGACCTCGCCGTTGTCTGTCCAGACTCCTTCATATGCTATGCCGTAGGTCTCGTCCATCTCAACTTCCTCGTAATAGATATAGAATGAGTTGGATGAGCCGAGCATTGTAACTGTCTTTCCTTCCGGGGCTTCGGTTATCACACCGAAATCGTCTGATTCAGCTCTGGTAAATGTGGATTTTGCCGCGATTGAAGGTGTCTTGAGTGTACCGAATGTTTTGGTATTCAGGCCGGGCACTCCGGGTTTTACCGCACTGTTTTTCTTCACTGGCGCTTTAACTGCGCCGAAAGCTGTCACTGTCATCATGACTGTGGCCAGTGTGAGTAGAAATTTCCTCATAAGCTTTGTAGGTTTATGGTTTAATAATGTCTTTTTATTGCCGATATTTGACAACCGCAAATATAAACCTTTTTTCTACAATATCGCTTAATCTGGTTTAAGAAATGCTGTATTTGTTTATGATTGCTTTCCTTTGTTGCCGGCTGTCCCGGTCAACAGCCTGCGTTTTAGCACACTGAAATATTCCGAGGTGATTCCGAGGTATGAGGCAATGATTTTCTGTGATACTTTCTCAAGTATTACCGGACGGTATTTTATCATTGCCTCAAATCGTTCTCTGGCCGTCCCGTTGTTTATTGTGCTCTCCTTGAATTCATGGCTGTAGAGCTCCCCGTAGGCATTGTGAAGCATGAAGATCGCAAACGAATGGTCGTTCTCTACCGTTTCCCAGAAATCTTTTTCATTAATACGGAGTATTGTCGAAGGGCAGCATGTCTCCACCTGATAATAGGAGGGTCCGTGCATCACGAAAGAATGTTTTGATTCGAATATCGTGCCCGGCAGTCCGAAGCCGAAAGTGCGTTCTTTTTCTCCGTCAAAGTCCCAGACCCTTATTATGCCGTCTTTCAGGATATATACGTCAGGGCATGTCTTTCCCATCTCGATGACAACATATTTGTCGTCGACATGCAGCCACTCGGCTTTGTTGAGAAGTCGGTCAAGTCCGGATCCTGAGGGAAGGAAGCCTACTTCCTCTTCCAGGAGCGTCTTCATTTCCTCTATATCCTTACGGTCTATGTTTGTGTTTTCATTTGCCATGGGTTTCAGTTCCGTTTTCCTGTGTTTCCCTCATACCAGTCTATATACGCCTGGTTGACTCTTCTGATTCCTCCAAGGGTGGGATAGTTTCCTGAGAAATACCAGTCTCCGGGATGGTTGGGGCAGGCTTTATGAAGCCCTTCCACTGTCTGATACACTATCTCCACATCTATGTCTACAGGTTTCACCATTTCTGCTATTCTTCTTGAAATCTGTTCATCGGTGAAATAGGAATAGATGTTCTTTACCTGGTTTTTCAGATGCTCTCCCGGTTTTTTCTCCACTTCTTTCCGGCAGGCGGAATAGGTTGAAGCAAGCACATATTCCATTCCTCGTTCCTTCAATAGACTCACGGCGGCCTTAAATGCGATGAATTCATCCATCCGGCTCATATCTATACCATAGTAGTCAGGATATCTTACCTGCGGCGACGACGACACCACTACAATTTTCTTGGGCTCGAGTCGCGATAGCATGTTAAGGATTGATTGCTTTAAGGTCGTTCCCCTTACGATGGAGTCATCTATCACAACGAGAGAATCCTTACCTTTGCGTAGGCAGCCGTAAGAGATATCGTAGACATGGGCCGCCAGATCGTTGCGCACATCTCCTTCTGCGATGAATGTACGGAGTTTTATATCCTTTATAGCCGCTTTTTCTATCCTGACTTCCGCCTCCATCACCTTAAGGATTGATTCTCTGTTAAGCTTCCCGTCAGCCTGGAGAGCAAGTATGCGTTCGGTCTTGTAGTTGTTGAGGTATTCCTCTATTCCTTCCACAAGTCCGTAAAATGCTACTTCAGCCGTATTTGGTATATAGGAAAATACGGTGCTCTCGATATTGCCCTCTACTGCTTCCACCACTTTCGGCACAAGCAGGCGACCGAGTTCCTTGCGTTCGCGGTATATGTCGGAATCACTGCCCCTTGAGAAATATATGCGCTCGAAACTGCACTTCGAGTTAGACTCCTGAGGCATTATTCGCTCTACGCTCGGCACTCCGTCGATTGAAATAAGCAGGGCTTCTCCCGGTTGGAGTTCATGGATGCGGTCTTGAGAGACTCCGAAAACTGTCTGTATCTGTGGCCGCTCGCTCGTTGCTATTATTATCTCGTCATCGATGTAATAATATGCGGGTCTGATTCCATTGGGATCACGGAATACGAATACGTTTCCGGAGCCGGTCGCTCCGCATATCACATACCCTCCGTCCCATTCCGGTGCAGAAGCCTTGAGCACATTACGTATGTCAAGCTCCTCTTCTATTATCTCCTCGAGATTTCTGTCTACGAAGTTTTCTGGATCCAGGTCGCGGTGCTTGCGGTAGAGTCTGTGGTTTTCCTTATCCAGAGCATAGCCCAGCATTTCGAGAAGTATGATTGTGTCGCTGTGGAGGCGCGGATGTTGCCCTCGGCTCACTACAGATTCAAAGAGCTGGTCTACATTGGTCATGTTGAAATTTCCGCACATCAGAAGGTTACGGCTTCGCCAGTTATTGCGCCTCAGGAAAGGATGCACGTATTCCTTACCGCTTTTGCCGGTGGTGGAGTAGCGTAGATGGCCAAGATATATTTCTCCGATCATCGGAGCCTCTGTGGCGGCTTCCTGAGGTGTCATTCCTTCCAGTCCCACATCTGATAGTCTCCTTCCTATGCGGTTGAATATCTCCTGTATGGCCTGAGGGCCCAGCTCACGCTCTCGCCAGACGTATTCATGACCGGGATGTGCCTGTAGGTTTACGACTCCGACCCCTGCGCCTTCCTGCCCTCGGTTATGCTGTTTCTCCATAAGGAGATATAGCTTGTTGAGGGCATATGCGTAGCTTCCGTATTTCTCCTTATAGTAGCCTATTGGCTTACGGAGGCGGATCATGGCGATGCCGCATTCATGTTTCAGTGGTTCCAAAATCTAAATCTTTTTTTTACCTGTAGATATATAGTCGTCCGGTTGTCGGTATTCAGGTTTTCCGGTAATAATTGCCTGATAACCGAAAACCTGAATACCCGACAACCTTTATTTAAACTTATGGTCGCAATAGCGGCAGCGGAGCGAGCCGTCAGCCGATCTATAGGCGCGACGTGGGGAGTGTTCGTTGCGGGTGATGCATTTCTTGTTTTCACACCGTAGGTTGTCCGGAACCTCTACTTCCTCCTGTGCCGGCATGACATGATTCGGATCGTCTTTCCAGTCGAGAAGGCTCGAGATGAGAGCCATACGCACAAACTTTCCGTTTTCTACCTGACGGAAGTATGCCGCCCTCGGGTCGGCGTCTACTTCCTCAAGGATCTCGTTGACGCGGGGAAGAGGATGGAGCACTGCCATCTTTTCCTTAGCGAGTTTCATCTTCTCGCAGTCAAGCACAAATGAATCTTTGACTGCTTCGTATTCGTCTTCGTCGAGGAATCGTTCTTTCTGTACTCTTGTCATGTAGAGCACGTCAAGCTCAGGCATAGCTTCTTCAAGAGTATCCACCTCCTTGTATTCCAGACCCAGACGGTCGCAGACATCCTGCTTGATATAATCAGGGAGTCTTAGTTGCGGAGGTGCTATCAGCACTATCTTGATTCCTTTCTGGCGCGAGAGAGCCTTGATCAGGCTGTGGACCGTGCGTCCGAAGCGCAGATCGCCGCAGAATCCTATCGTCAGATCGTCGAGTCTTCCGAGTTCCCGGGTGATAGTGAGCAGGTCGGTAAGCGTCTGTGTAGGATGTGCATGGCTGCCGTCTCCGGCATTTATGATAGGTACACGGCTCACTTCCGTCCCTCCGAGCTGCGCGCCTTCTATATGGTGGCGCATCGCTATTATGTCGGCGAAGTTCTCTACTACCCTCACTGTATCGCGTACGGTCTCTCCTTTGCTTACAGAACTGCTTGCGGCGTCAGCGAATCCGAGTACGTTTCCGCCAAGCTCCATCATGGCTGCTGTGAAGCTCAGGCGAGTCCTCGTTGAAGGTTCGTAGAAAAGTGTGGCGAGTTTTTTGCCTTTACATTTTTCTGAATATTTGGCGCGGTTGGCGATTATGTCGAGTGCGAGGTCGATGATCTCCTGGGTTTCTTCCACCGTAAGGTCGGTGGGGTCTATTAGATGTTTCATCTTGAACTTTTTAAATTCCTAAACTTATTAACATCAACTTCCGGCTGTGGAAAGTTGAATTATCAGGCTTCCATCCAGGACGAGTCGCTTGGATTATCGCGGAATTTAAGGATACGGTTTTTCCATACCGGTTCTATGTAGCCTTCCTCGGCAGCCACTTCTACGAGAGTGTCGAGATTGGAAAGCGAGTGGTTGGTGACATTGGCTGCGGCCAGGCGGTCGGTAGCCTTTTTCATTCCATACGTGAAGATGGATACTATGCCGAGCACCTCAGCACCTTCTTCGCGGAGAGCCTCGACCACTTCTATGCAGCTTCCTCCGGTAGAGATCAGGTCCTCCACTACTACCACCTTTGTTCCGGGCTCGCATTTGCCTTCTATGCGGTTGCCGCGTCCATGATCTTTGGCGCCACCGCGAACGTAGCCCATCGGCTTGTTGAGAAGCCACGCGGTGATGGCGGCATGTGCGATTCCGGCTGTAGAGGTGCCCATTAGCGACTCTGCCTCCGGATAGTATTTCTTGATCAGTTCGGCCAGGCCTTCCTCGATGTCCTTGCGCACAGCAGGGTAGGAGAGGGTCAGACGGTTGTCGCAATACATGGGGCTCTTGATGCCTGATGCCCAGGTGAAGAGGTTTTCAGGGCGCAGGAAAACGGCTCCTACGCTAAGAAGGTCTTTCGCTATTTTCTTTTCCATATTCTCTAAATTCATAATCCATAATGCATTATGCACGATTATTTCATGCACCGGCAATATGAATATAATTTCATTTGATGTTTTATTTTTTCGAATTGCGTAGCCAATTATGCATTGTGCATTATGAATTATGCATTATGCATTAGGGTGAAGGAATTCCCGGCAGCAGCGCTCGTAAGCTGCCAGCGGATCTTCGGCCTTTGTGATCGGCCTGCCTACTACTATATAGTCAGATCCTATCTCACGGGCCTTGGCGGGAGTCATCACGCGCACCTGATCGTCAGCCGCGGAGTCGGCGAAGCGGATTCCAGGAGTTACGGTGATGAACTTGTCGCCGCACGCAAACTTAACTATTGATGCCTCACGCGGTGAGCACACCACTCCGTCAAGTCCTGACATCTGGGCGTTCTTGGCGTAGCTTGCCACTACTTCGTCTACTTCACCGGGAATGAGTATGTCCTCGTTCATCAGTTCCTTGCTGGTAGAGGTTAGCATAGTCACGGCGATAAGAATTGGACGTGTGCCGTCGCGTCGAGTAAGGCCTTCTATTGCGGCCTCCATCATCTTATGGCCTCCGAAAGCGTGAAGGTTGGTCATATCTACGTCAAGATGCGACAGCACCGACATGGCGCTCTTCACAGTGTTGGGTATATCGCAGAGCTTGAGGTCGAGGAAGATCTTGTGCCCTCTCTTCTTTATCTCCTTAATAATTTCAGGACCTGCGGCATAGAAAAGCTCCATGCCTATCTTGACATAGGGCTTTGTGTCGCCAAACCGGTCAAGGAATTCAAGTGTCGCTTCCATCGAAGGGAAGTCGCACGCTATGATCACATCTTTCGCCATGATATTCCGATTATGTCTTTTATATTGTTTATTTTTAATTTCTTCAATACTTCAGGTAGCTCTTCTGCTATTTTCTTGCATGCCAGGGGGTCTACAAGATTGGCTGAGCCAACCTGCACTGCGGTTGCTCCCGCCATCATCATCTCCACTACATCCTCAGCCGAAGAGACCCCGCCGCAGCCCATCACCGGAATGTTGACCGCCTGTGCCACCTGATAGACCATCCTGACTGCTACCGGGAACACTGCCGGTCCGGAGAATCCTCCCATACGGTTGGCAATTACCGGACTTCCTGTGTTGATGTTGATGCGCATTCCCAGCAAAGTATTGATGAGTGTCAGTCCGTCAGCTCCTGCCTCCTCGCATGCTCTGGCGATGGAGACTATATCTGTCACGTTGGGCGAAAGCTTGATGAAGACCGGCTTTTTAACCGCTGCCTTTACAGCACGTGTGACCTCTGCGGCCTGTTCGGCCGAAGTGCCGAATGCCATGCCTCCGTTGTGCACGTTAGGGCAGCTGACATTGACCTCGATAATGTCGACACCCTCGCATGCGTCAGCTTTCCTGCATGCCTCTACATATTCCTCTATAGAGAACCCGCTTACATTGGCTATCACGCATCCGGAGTAGATCTTTCGTAGTTCAGGCACCTCATTGCTGTAGACCGTGTCCGCTCCCGGATTCTGAAGTCCGACGCTGTTGATCATTCCGTCGGGCGTCTCTGCTATACGGGGAGTTATGTTGCCAAACCTTGGATTAAGCGTCGTGCCTTTGATCGATATTCCTCCGAGTATATTCAGGTCATAGATATCTGCGAATTCCTGTCCGAAGCCGAATGTGCCGCTTGCCGGGACCACCGGATTCTTAAGTTCTTTTCCGCAGAGCTCCGTCTTGACTGACGGTTCACCATCCAGTCTGCGGTCTCTTGGAAGTGTGGGGGTGGGGGCGCCGTTCCCTTTGTAATGTTTCATAAGCACGGCATTGAAAACCGGACCATCTTTGCAGACACGCTTCGCCCCCCAGGGTGTGTCGATAGTGCACCCCATGCAGGCTCCGAATCCGCACCCCATTCTTTCCTCCATGCTTACCTCTCCTTTGTCGCAGTCAAGTTCGCGTCCGAGGGCAGTGAGCATTGGAAGCGGACCGCAGGCATACCAGAAGTCGAATCCCTGCATTTCTGGTTTGCGGATGGCGTCGGTCACGAATCCTTTTGTTCCTGCGCTACCGTCTACGGTGGCAACCTCCACATCCGCTCCAAGCTTCCGGAATCTGTCTGCGTAGAAGATTTCCTCGGCAGTATTGAACCCGAGGGCTACCTTCACCTTCTTTCCCTCGGCAAGCAATTTGCGGGCAAGAAGATACAGCGGAGGAACCCCCACTCCTCCTCCCGCCAGAAGCGCCGTATCCACGCATTTTGACGTGTCGAATCCTTTCCCAAGCCCGGTAAGCAGGTCTATTTCCGTTCCCGGTGTCATTTTGGCCATCGCATCTGTGCCTTTTCCGACTGTTTTGAAGACGAGTGTCAATCGGTTGCCTTCTATGTCGCACACCGATATGGGGCGACGGAGATAGAGGCCCGGAATTGATATTTCTACAAACTGTCCCGGCATGGAGAATGCCGTGCAGTCGCCACGGAGGGTCATTTCTAATACTGTCTCCGTAAGTCTTGTGATGGCTGTTATTTCAAATTTCATGTCTATGTTGCGTTCGGTCCTCAAAATTAACTGAATTAATCCGAATTTCCAAATAAATTCTAATTTTGAATTTGGAATTTCGAATTTTAGCCTGCGACTTTGTTCAAAATTCCGAATTCTCCATTCTTTATTTCCATTACCGGGATATCATCCCGTTGCCTTTCCTGCCATATTCAGCGTCGATCGTCGATACTCCCATCGTGATTTCCTCCAGCACGTCGAGAAGCACTCTTACTGTCTCGAGAGCCGTGAAGATGGTCACGTTGTTTTCAATGGCGGTCCTTCGGATCTCATAGCCGTCAAGTCGCGTGTGGTGCTGGTTGACATCGATGGTATTGATCACGTAGCTGACGTGACCTTGGCGTAGCGAACGTTCTATGTCGTTGCTTCCCTCGCTGAACTTACCCATCGTCCTGCAGCGTATTCCATGGTCCTTAAGGTACTTTGCGGTGCCTCTGGTCGCCTCTACGTTGAATCCGAGGTCATAGAACCGCCGGATCAGCGGGAGGGCCCGTTCCTTGTCGGAATCTGAGACTGTCACCAGTAGCGTCCCGTAGTTGAGTACCTGCATGCCTGAAGCCTGGAGCGACTTGTAGAGTGCGCGTGTAAGCATGTCGTCATATCCTATAGCCTCCCCGGTCGACTTCATCTCCGGAGAGAGGTAAGAGTCCACACCCTTTATTTTCGAGAAGGAGAATGCCGGTGTCTTCACAAACCATCGTTTCCTGTCCGGGTAGAGGGTCATATCGTAGCCCTGGCTCCTAAGGCTCTCTCCGAGCATCACCTTGGAGGCTATCTTCGCCATTGGTACTCCCGTCGACTTAGAAAGGAACGGAACTGTTCGCGAGCTTCGTGGATTGACCTCGATTACGTATACGTTGTCGTTTTTATCCACTATAAACTGGATATTGTAGAGGCCTACAATGCCGATAGCCTTACCGAGACGCACTGTATAGTCCACTATTGTTTCCCTTACCTTTTCGCTAACGCTGAAGGTGGGATACACCGAGATGGAGTCGCCGGAATGGATGCCGGTCTTTTCTACATGTTCCATTATGCCCGGAATCAGAACGTCTGTTCCATCGCAGATCGCGTCCACTTCCAGTTCCTTGCCCATGATGTATTTGTCTACCAGCACAGGACTATGGTCAGATATATCTACCGCATTCTGAAGGTAATGTCGCAGGGCCTGCTCGTTTCCTACTATCTGCATGGCGCGGCCGCCGAGTACGAAGCTTGGTCGCACCAGAACCGGATATCCGATTCTTTCGGCTGCCTTTACGCCGCTTTCTATATCTGTCACGGCTTCTGCGTCAGGCTGTGGTATACCGGTCTCTCGCATGATCCTCTCGAAGTGTTTTCGGTCTTCCGCCCTGTCGATCGCTTCAAGCCCTGTCCCGATGATGGGCACTCCGAGTTTGGCGAGCGGTGCCGCGAGGTTGATTGCAGTCTGGCCTCCGAGCGTGACTATCACTCCATCCGGTTTCTCCAGACGCACTACATTCATCACATCCTCTACCGTGAGTGGTTCGAAATAAAGCTTGTCTGAGATACTGTAGTCTGTCGACACCGTTTCGGGATTGTTGTTGATTATGATCGCCTCGTAGCCTTGCTCGCGGATTGTCTGTATCGCATGTACGGTTGAATAGTCGAATTCTACCCCCTGGCCTATGCGTATCGGACCGCTGCCGAGCACAAGAATCTTCTTTCTGTCGCTCACTTCCGATTCGTTCTCGTCCTCGTAGGTGGAATAGAAATAAGGCACATATGAATCAAACTCACCGGAGCAGGTGTCTATCATCTTGTAGACGGGGATGATCCCCAGTGACTCCCTCATCTCTCTGATGTCTGCTTCGCTACGGTTGCGGAGTTTGGCTATGTATCGGTCGCTGAAGCCCGTTCGCTTGGCCTCTCTCAGCAGGGCTGCGTCGAGAGTCTCGGCTTCCTTGATCTCCCATTCCATCTTGATGATGTTGTTGAGTTTTTCAAGGAAGAAGAGGTCTATGCCGGTCTTTTCGTATATATGCCATAATGCTACCTTTCGCCTTAGAAGCTGGGCTATGGCAAGCAGTCGGTCGTCCCGGCCATCCTTGATATAGTCGAGTATTTCCTCGGTAGGCATCTCCTCGAATTTTTTTGAGTAAAGATGGTCTACGCCGGTTTCCAGCGAACGTATACCCTTTAGTAGAGATTCCTCAAATGTGCGTCCTACGCTCATTATCTCGCCGGTGGCTTTCATCTGGGTGCCGAGTAGATTCGAAGCCTCGCTGAATTTGTCGAATGGGAAGCGGGCTATCTTCGTCACTACATAGTCAAGTGCCGGCTCGAAGCTTGCAGGGGTATTGGCTATCTGGATTTCGTCGAGGGTCATGCCTACAGCGATCTTTGCGCTTACTCTCGCGATCGGGTATCCGGTGGCTTTGGATGCAAGTGCCGAGCTGCGCGATACTCGTGGATTGACCTCGATTATATAGTAATTGAACGAGAGCGGATCAAGCGCGAACTGCACGTTGCAGCCTCCCTCGATCTCGAGAGCACGTATCAGCCGCAGGGCGGAGTCGCGCAGCAGTTGATATTCCTTGTTTGTCAGAGTCTGGCTGGGAGCGACCACTACGGAGTCGCCGGTGTGCACGCCTACCGGATCGACGTTTTCCATGTTGCATATGGTGATCGCGGTGTCGTTGCTGTCGCGCATCACTTCATATTCTATCTCTTTATATCCCTTGATGGATTTCTCTACGAGCACCTGGTGTACGGGTGATAGGGCGAGAGCATTGCGCATCAGTTCCCTGAGTTGCTCCTCGTCGTCTGCGAAACCGCCTCCGGTGCCTCCGAGAGTGAATGCCGGGCGAAGCACTACCGGATAGCCTATCTTTTCAGCTACCTTCACACCCTCTTCTATGCCGTTTACAATCTCAGAAGGTAGCACGGGTTCTCCGAGACTGAGACAGAGTTCCTTGAATAGCTCCCGGTCTTCGGCCTGCTCTATGCTTTTAAAGGATGTGCCCAGTATCTCCACTCCGCATTCCTCGAGAATTCCCTTCTTAGCAAGTTGTACGGCGAGGTTGAGGCCGGTCTGTCCGCCAAGACCGGGAACGATGGCGTCCGGACGCTCGAAGCGTATGATCTTTGCTACGTATTCCAGTTTAAGGGGTTCCATATAGACCTTGTCGGCTATCCCCGTGTCGGTCATGATGGTGGCCGGGTTGGAATTGACAAGAATCACTTCATAGCCCTCTTCCTTAAGGGCGAGACAAGCCTGTGTACCTGCGTAGTCGAACTCCGCTGCCTGTCCGATGATGATAGGTCCCGAACCGATCACCATTACTTTCTTTATGTCTTTTCTCTTAGGCATTTCTCACCTCCTTTTCTTTCTTATGTTCCTCCATGTCGTGGATAAATACGTCGAAAAGATAGCCGCTGTCCTGTGGTCCGGGAGCGCTCTCCGGATGATACTGCACTGAAAATATGTGTTCTTCCTTGTTTCTTACTCCTTCTACTGTGCCGTCGAGCAGATTGACGTGAGTGATCTCCAGATCGGTGTCTCGTACACTTTCAGGGCGTACTGCATAATTATGGTTTTGTGATGTGATCTCGATCTTTCCTGTGAGCATGTTCTTTACCGGATGGTTGGCTCCTCTGTGTCCGAACTTCAGCTTGTAGGTCTTGGCTCCGAATGCGAGTGAGATGATCTGATGGCCGAGGCAGATACCGAAGATTGGGAGTTTGCCTCTAAGTTTCTTGACGAGGTTCTTCACTTCCGGCACGTCTTCCGGATCGCCGGGTCCGTTGGAGATGAAGATGCCGTCTGGCTTGAATGCCATGATCTGTTCTGCATCCATGTTGAAGGGTACGATGATGACGTTGCATCCTCTTTCGTTGAGCGACCGTATGATGTTGAACTTAATGCCGCAGTCTATCGCTACTACATTGAATTTCTGGTTGGGCGTGCGCGAGAACCAGCGTTTCTTGCAGCTTACCTTCGCCACTACCTTTTTGTCAACCGGAGTGTCGGCTATCAGCTTAAGGGCCTCTGCGGTCGGAGTGTCTACCGGCACTATGGCAGCGCGCATACATCCCTCGTCACGGATGATTCGGGCAAGCCTGCGGGTGTCGATGCCGCTTAAAGCCGGTATGTTGGCTTCCTCGAGTGTCTCGGTCATAGTCTTTGTGTATCGGAAGTTTGACGGAGACTCGCAGCATTCGCGCATCACCATCCCTCCGATAGTCGGTGATTTAGTCTCGAAGTCATCGTCCGTAATGCCGTAGTTGCCTATCAGGGGATAGGTCATCACTACGATCTGGTTGGTATAGGAAGGGTCGGAGAGGATTTCCTGATATCCTACCATAGAGGTGTTGAAGACTACCTCCCCGACTATGCTGCGGCGTGCTCCGCAGCTCTGTCCCGGGAACTCCTGTCCGTTTTCCAATACAAGTTTTACGTCTGCGTCTTTCATATATGTTTTCTGTAGAAACTGTTGTTGTCTTTATTTGTCAGTATTTTTCTTCGGTAGCCCTTGTTAGGAGAGCTTGATATTCATACCTTCGTAAATCAGGTTTTCAGGTTTTCCTGTAAGCTTCATTCCCTCGAAAGGTGTCGCTTTTCCCATCGATGCGAATTTGTCGCTCTCTACAGTCCATTCCCGTTCCTGATCAAATACCGAGAAATTGGCTTCTCCTTCGACATCGATTCCGAAGATCCGTCGAGGATTAAGTGTCATGAGTTCTATGAGTCTCTGAAGAGTGATGATGCCTGTCTTCACGAGATATGTATGGCATACTCCGAAAGCCGTCTCAAGCCCGACTATTCCCATGGCGCTTCCTTTCAGTCCTCGGTTTTTTTCATCGGCCGTATGTGGGGCATGGTCTGTGGCTATGCAGTCTATTGTTCCGTCCTTGATTCCCTCGATCAGGGCGTCGCGGTCTTCACGGCTCCTGATCGGTGGATTCATCTTGAAGCGACCTTCATCCTTAAGATCTTCGTCGCAGAAGACGAGGTAGTGAGGTCCTGTCTCGCAGGTCACCTTCACGCCGCGTGCCTTCGCCCGGCGTATGAGTTCAACGCTTTCTTTGGTGGAGATATGGCATACGTGGTATCTGCATCCTGTCTCTTCGGCGAGTCGGAGGTCTCGCTCTATCTGGCCCCATTCGCTTTCTGAGCATATTCCTTTATGTCCGTTGGCCTTGCAGTATTCGCCGTCGTGTATATACCCTCCGTTGAGCAGGTCGTTGACTTCACAATGGGCCGCGATGATTACGTCAAGGCGTGCCGCTTCTTCCATTGCCTTGCGCATCATATCCTCACTCTGTACTCCGCTGCCATCATCGGAGAAGGCTACGGCATACTCCTTAAGGGCCTTCATGTCTACGAGTTCGCGTCCTTTGCGGTCAATTGTGATGGAGGCGTAAGGATAGACTTTGATTGCGGCGTCTTTGCTTATATATTGAAGTTCCTCACCGATGTGCTCTACGGTGTCGGGAGTAGGATGGAGGTTTGGCATCGCGCACACTGCCGTATAACCCCCTTTCATGGCGGCGGTGGTGCCTGTGTAGATGGTTTCTTTGGCTTCAAACCCCGGTTGCCTGAGATGTACATGCACGTCGCAGAGTCCATAGGTCACGAGATGATTCTCCATCCGGAAGGTGGCCGTGTCAGAATCGCTTGGATTGATTCTGCCTCCTCGTTCGATTCTTACGATCTTTTCGTCAATTATTTCGACATCGGTGTTTTCCGACGCTCCCTCCTTGTCGATCCAAAGGCAGTTTTGGAGCACATAGTGGCGTGGCAACCGTTCTGCCGGCAAATCATGATAGATCATGGCTTATTCTCTCTTTTGTTATTCTAATTAGCTTGAGATGGAGCCGAGAACGCAAAAAAAACACGCATCCCCTTTCGGGGTGCGTGTCCCTTACAGCACGTATGCCATATGTTTTCTTCCTATGTATTGCATCTTCGGTTTCATTTCGACTGCAAAATTACTACAAAATCCTAAGTTATCAAAATTTTGCTGCCATAAAATTTGAGATATAGTCTCTGATTTTTTAATAGTGGCAATCAGCGGCCCTTATGGGCGAGACGCATCCGCATCGATTTGGTCGAGTTGAGTCTCTTTGGGAAATGCGTGCGGAAGCTTGCTGCGGAAACAGCTTAGAGCGGGTACGGGGACTATAGAGTTTTTGTTTTTAAATGTTGTGTGAGTCGATCGGCAAGAGCTTTGGCCATTTCTTTTGAATTGATGCACCCGAGCATGTACTGGCGTCCTGATTTAAGGCGTATGAGGAATGTCTGTGATGACATACCGTAATAGGCGAAATATTTACCGATGGATGGTTCGCTAAACCAGCCGAAATATCCGAAATAACCCCCGCTTCCGCATATCCTCCGCTCAGACATAGTCGGTTCGCATATCTTCACTGATACTATCTCATCGATGGGAATCCGGCGGACTCGCATCATGGTCTCGACATTGATGGAGTCTTCTGTAAGTACGATATATACAGGACTATAGAAAAGAGTGCAGAAACTCCAGACCACAATAATGCCTAATAAAAGCCAGCAGAAGAACTCATTTTCTGTCTTGTGGAATTGCCAGACGCATATACCTATAAGGAAGGCCATAGTCAATATGGTCATAGCAATACTCCATCCACTCAACTTCACTCTCTTCTTCAGGATCGTCTTATCCATGATGGTCTTTGTTTTATAATTAAGTAATTGCTCAAATTAATGAATATTATCATCAAAATGTTTTGGTCTGAAATTCAGCGACAAACAATTATGCATTAAAAATTATGCATTATGCATTAAAATTTGAAGTCAGTTCCAGAACAGATAGGCTATGAATACTGCGGCTATAGCTCCGGTAATATCCGCCAGCAGGGCATAGCCGGCGGCATAGCGGGTCTTCATTACTCCCACCGAGCCGAAATAGACGGCGAGTATATAAAATGTTGTATCTGTACTTCCCCTTACTACGGCGGCGAGTCGGCTCACAAATGCATCGGCCCCTTCCGCCTTCATTAAGTCGAGCATCATGGCGCAGCTTCCACTTCCGCTCAGAGGTTTCATAAGCATCGTTGGCAGAGCTCCTACCCATTGCGTGTCTACTCCGCAGGCTGCGAGTACTGATTCTACGGCCCCTGTCGCTGCATCCAGAGCCCCTGAGGCCCTGAACATGCCGATAGCTACAAGTATTGCCACGAGATATGGAATAATTCCTACCGCTGTCTTGAATCCCTCTTTAGCTCCTTCTATGAAACAGTCATATACGTTGATCTTCTTACGCAGTCCCGCCAATATGAAGATTATTATTACGCTGAAAAGAAGGAAATTGGCAGCGAAAGTGGAATAATGCTCTACTTTATTGGCCGGTAGTGTGGAAAACCACCATGCCACCCCGGCTACTACCGCAGCTATTCCTCCCAGCCAGCTCCAGAGCACGGCGTCCATCCGGATTCTCTGTTTCAGACATAGAGCTATGAGGCCCACAAGAGTTGCAATTGCCGTCGCTAAAAGAATAGGAATAAATATGTCGGTGGGATTTGCAGCGCCCCCCTGTGCGCGATACATCATGATGCTCACAGGTATCAGGCAGAGTCCACTGCTGTTGAGCACTAAAAACATTATCATCGCGTCTGTCGCCGTATCCTTATGCTTGTTTAGTGTCTGCATCTCCTGCATGGCGCGTAAGCCCATCGGAGTGGCTGCATTGTCGAGTCCGAGCATGTTGGCTGAGAGATTCATGAAGATGGCACCCATGGCGGGATGATCCTTGGGAATACCGGGAAATAGCCGTGAAAAAAATGGACTGACGAGTTTTGCCATAGCTGTCGTCACGCCTCCCTTTTCTCCTATCTTCATTATTCCCATCCAGAGCGATAATACTCCGGTGAGGCCAAGAGAAATTTCAAAGGCGAATGCCGCCTGTGTGAACGAGGCGTTCATGATGTCGCTCCAGATGGTGGTCACTCCTGTTGTCAGCGACACGCCTACAGCCATCAGAAAAGCGACAATAAGAAATCCTATCCAGATATAATTCAGTATCATTTTAAATGTCACATTCGGTGAAGGAGTGGTGGTGGGAATGGCATTCGTGGATGCCTCGGTCTACTATGATATGGCGATTTGCCATACCGGATATGACCGACATCTCGTGGCTTACAAGCACTATGGTGTGCTCTTTGGCAAGGTCTTCCATCATTGAGTATATTTGGCGCTCGAAAGTCTTGTCTACATAGCTTAGTGGTTCGTCAAGAATTATCACCTCGGGATTCGAGACGAGGGCGCGGGCTAAGAGTGTACGTTGAAGCTGCCCTCCTGAGAGCATACCTACAGTGCGGTCGAGATAGTCACCGACACCGCAGAGCTTAACGACCCTTTCTAATTCTTCTTCATCCTGCAGGCTCCTTCGATAGAATAGACTTTTGATTTGTCCCGACTTGATGACTTCCCCAACAGTGATAGGAAAACGGGTGTCGATATTGCTTTTTTGGGGAAGATATCCGATTCTCAGCCGTTTTGTCTCTTTATCGTCATGAAAGTAAATTACCTTTCCTGACGCAGGACGAATCAAGCGCAGCATCACGCGAAGAAGGGTTGTCTTTCCTCCGCCGTTAGGTCCGGTGATGGCCATGAAGTCCCCTTTGTCCACATTCAGCGAGACATGGTCAAGAATAGTCTTCCCGTCGAATTTTACCGTTATGTCGTCAATACCGATTAATTTCATTTGCGGTCTTCATTAAGTCTGAAAGCCACTCTTCCGAGTTGAGCGAGACTTCTATAGTCTTGAGTCCAAGTTGATTTGCAGTCTCATCATCGCCGGGTGAGGCATGTTCTTTCTCCATGATGAAGACTTTCGTCCCGGAATCCTTCATTTGCTCCATCTGCCTGCGGAGCTGAATAGGTGAAGCTTCCTTGCCGGATGCCTGAAGGGCGATTTGCGTGAGTCCATAGTCTCGCGCGAGATATGATAGTGAAGGATGCCTCATAGCAAAGCTTTTGCCTGTCAGATTCATGTTGGAGATCGAGTCATCCATTGCTTGAAGACGAAGCTTCAGTTTTTCTCCGGCTTCCATGTAGGTCTCCGCTTTTTCCGGCTGTATGATCGTCATGTATCTTGTCATGTTGTCGGCTATGCGGATACAATTTTTGATTGATGCGAGCATATGCGGATCAAATTCCACGCCTTCATGGTCATGATATCCGTGGGTGCCGATGATTTTCTCTACATTCTCAGTGCAGTCAACGACCTTTAGCCCGGGAAAATTAGATGAAATATTGGAGGTCAGCGACTGTTCAAATCCATCAGTGCCCAGAGTGAAGAATGCTTCAGACTTTCCGAGTCCTTTCATGGTGCCTATTGACGGCTGATATGTCTCCGGATCGCTTCCGGCAGGAAGAAGAGTGATGATTTCAAAATCATCCCCCGCTATCTGTTTCAGCATCCATGCCTGGGGCTCGAAACTGACAGCGATTGCCGGGCGGTCGTCACTCCGACCGCCGCTGCAACCGCTTGATATCATCAGCAAAAGTATGCCCGCAATGGAGAATAGTCTCATATTTTTCTGATGCCCATTATCTCGCGGACATCCTTGAGTGTCTTTGCCGCGTATTCGCGGGTGCGCTCTGCACCCTGCTTGACAATCTTCGATAGATATTCATCGTTGTCACGGATGTCAAGGATACGCTGACGTATGGGAAGTGTCACTTTCAGCAGGTCTTCTGCAAGCTGCTTCTTGAGGTCACCGTAGCGGATGCTGCAGTCGGCGTATTTCTCACGGAAATGGTCGGTGGTTTCCTTGCCGCTTACGAGGTCCATAAGCGTGAAGAGGTTTTCCACGGGCTGTGATACGGGTGAGTTCGGTTCCGTAGGGCCCGCGTCGGTCACGGCTCGCATCACTTTCTTGCGTAGCGTCTTCTCATCGTCGATAAGATAGATGCAGTTGCCTTCGCTCTTGCCCATCTTGCCGCTGCCGTCAAGTCCTGGCACTTTTATTGCCTCACCTCCGAAATTGAAGTTGACCGGCTCCTTGAAGTAGTCTACACCGTAGAAGGAATTGAATCGGCGACCGAAACGTCGTGTAAGCTCGAGATGCTGTTCCTGATCCTTGCCTACAGGCACGTAGTCGGCGTGATGTATGAGGATATCCACAGCCATGAGGGTGGGATAGGTGAGCAAGCCGGCGTTCACGCGGGCGTTGTTGTTCTGATTTCCAATTATCTCCTTCTCGATTTCGTCTCCTTCTGATGTGATTCCCAGGGCTTTGCGTGCCTTGTCCTTGAAAGATGCTGTGCGCATCAGTTCTCCTATGCCTACATGCATATTCATAAGAAGATACATCTCGGATATTTCCGGGATATCGCTCTGCACGTAGAGTATATTCTTATCCGGGTCGAGACCTGCGGCAAGGTATTCTGCGAGTATCTGCTTCACGCTTTCATGAAGCGCCTTTGGATCGGGATTTGTGGTCAGGGCGTGGAGGTCGGCGATGAAGTATCGGCTGTCATAGTCATCCTGCATTCTGACGAATTTCTGGAGAGCGCCGTAGTAGTTCCCGAGATGAAGGTTTCCGGTGGAGCGGATACCGCTCAGCACCACTTTCTTGCTTCCGTCGGGACGAAGGTTGCTATTATTGTCGGCCACGGGGGCTGTCTTTTCTGAATCCATATGATGAAAAAAGATGAAAATTTATATTTTTATGCAAATTTAGTTATAAATCCCCACTTATGCAAACATTAATTCATAATTCATAAAGCATAATTCATAATTACCGTCATGAAAAAGACCCGGAAGATTTTCCCGGGTCTTTAATTATGCATTGAGCATTATGAATTATGCATTATATTATAGGTTGAAGTAGTAGGTGCCGGTGGATAGATTGGCATACCATGAGTAGGGAACTCCACGGAGAGTATAGGTGGTCTGGAACGCGGGGATGTCAAGATTGCCTCCTTCCCACATCTGGGTCCAAGGATTCCATGCATTCTCTACCGTTACGTCATAGAAGAAACCGTTCCAGTCCCAGCTTACCACCATAGGAATGGTTTCCCATACTCCCTGGGCATCGTATCCGACTGCAATCACCTTCGACTGTCCGTAGTTATAGCCTGGCCCGTTGTTGTAAGGACCGGAGAATGCACCGGGTCCCCAAGGACCTCCGTTCATCATAGAATTGCTTGTGCCCCACATCGGGACATTCGGTCCGAAACCTGCGCCGGGGCCGGGACCTTGTGGAACGTTGGGCGTGAATGCGCCTCCTGCTCCCGGAGCCGGAGCGCTGTTGCCTGTATTTGGAGTGAACGCACCCCCCGATCCCGGGGCGGGAGCGCTGTTCTGTGCGGATATTGTGCTTATCGAAACGATGGCAGCTGCCATCAATGTGAAAATTCTGCGTGCTTTCATAGTAGTTCAAGTTTTTTAGTGGATGTGTGTTTCTTTGTAAGTATAACTTACTTGGTAGGGGAGGTGTTCATGATGTAATAAAAATTTATCATTTTCCTATAATTGCCTCTTCTATGTTGAAGAGTCAATATATTCAGAAGAGTCAATATATTCAGAAGAGTCAATATATTCAGAAGAGTCAATATATTCAGAAGAGTCAATAAAGAATAGGCTCGGAGAGCCGTAATTATGTAAAAACCCCAGACTTCAGTCTGGGGTCAGTAAATACATATCAGTAGCCTCGGAGAGGCGATTTATGTGGATCGCCAACCATCAATCATTAATCGTTAATCGTTAAATAATTGATCATTGCATCAGAGGTTCGGGTTGATCTTGCTCCAATCTGAGATTGGGGGCATGATTCCGAGCTCGATTACCTCATCTCGGAGTGCGCAGAGGTGCTTGTAGCTCTGTTCGAGTTCCTTCTCCTCTTCAGGAGTTCCTGACATAGGTTGTACTGTCACTCCTTCCTTGTCGATAGTGGTCTCCATAGCCATCATGATGTGGGAGAAGCGGTCGTTGTTTACATAGGTGCCCACCGGCCAGCGGAACATCGCGCCACCCATGGCGGCCTCGATCATCTCAATCGAGAGGTAAGCAGGGCTCTGGAAAGAGCTTCTTCCCCTGAGTTCGATTATTCTCTTGCCTCCTTGGATAACTCTCTGTTTCAGGTCTTCCCATGCTTCTTTAGTAAGGGGCTCAGTACCGATGAAGTCTACAAGAGGTTTGCCGTTTACTTTCGCAGTCGAGGCGAATACTGCCATTTGTTCGCCATGTCCTCCATAAGTGCGGCAATTGACTATGTTGTCGGGTTCTACGTTGAGCTGCTTCGAGAGTTCGTTGCGTAGGCGTGTGCTGTCAAGCGCTGCGAGAGTGGATACCTGGCTTGGCTTGAGACCGCTGTAGAGGAGGGTGATGAGGCCTGTGATATCGGCAGGGTTGAAGATGACGACGATGTGTTTCACGTCCGGGCAGTATTTCTTCACGTTCTTTCCGAAATCCTCGGCGATTTCTGCATTTCCCTTGAGAAGGTCTTCCCTTGTCATTCCCGCCTTGCGGGCGGCACCTCCCGAATTGACTATATATTTCGCATCCTTGAGGGCTTCTGCCACATCTGTTGTATAGGTAAGGTTAAGACCTTCGAAACCGCACTGTTTAAGTTCTTCGGCCACACCCTCAAGGCCCGGTCCGTAGGGATCGTAAAGGCAGATGTTTGGGGTGAGCTTCTTCATGATGGCTGTCTGGGCCATGTTGCTGCCGATCATGCCGGCGGCTCCGATGATGACGAGTTTGTCGTCCGTAAGGTAACTCATATTTTTTAGATTAAAAAGCGTTGATAATACAACTTATCAACGCTTATTACTGTGCTTGGGTTCATGTCAACTAATCTATCTTCTCCCTTTTAGCCCTTAACTCTTGTCTCTTAACTCTTAACTCTTAACTCTTGTCTCTTAACTCTTGTCTCTTTAAAAATTCATGGCGAGCGGAGTGCGGTTGATGGTGGTGGAGATTGAAGGTATATAGTATCCTTCGCTCTCATTGACAGCTATGTCTTTCTTGCCCGGAGTAATGATGACCGGCATGCCGGGTTCCACCATCTCTACCATCTTCATTATATTTTCGTTAGTGAGTCGTATACATCCATGGCTCCTTCTGCCTCCGATGCTCCAGGGAGCTGCTGTGCCGTGGATACCTATGCAGGTGATACCCGGAATATTGAGTCGTATAAACCGCGGCCCGAATTCCCCTGTCTTCTCGCTGACATTACCGTTGTCGTCTACATAGTGCCAGTCAGTGCTGTTCTGTATCTGCTTTACGGTGAAGAAACCCTCCGGAGTGCGGGAGTCTCCTGTCTTGTGCTTGGTGCCGTAGTTCTTAGCGCATGCCATTCCGAAGCTTTCTTCCTCTACTCCGAATTTGTTGAACTTTATGACCATCATGCGGCTTTTATCAACCACTATGAATCCGTCATGCTCATTGTTGATAAGATTTTCCACATAGCTGAGTTCCTCGTTTGCCATTTGCGGCAGTATGCCGCGTGCGTATTCTTCGCTGTTGTCCGATTCCATCATGAATTCTATTGCTGATGCGGGTGTGGAGAATGTATAGTAAGGCTTCACCGTAGGAAGTTCTGAATCATCCTGCGACAGAACGTATGCTTCCACAGGTTCTGGAACACCTCTAAGTGGTGGGATATTGCTGAGACTGTCAGCCGAGACGGCGAATATTCCTGCAAGGGAGGCGGCGATGATGTAGTTAAGACGTGTTTTCATAGTGGTAAGGTGTTAAGTGTGTTTTTCAGTATGTGTGTTTTTCATTGTTTGACATTATAACACCTTTCTGATCCATGACGTGTTGCATAAATATTAAAAAAGCAACACGATATTATTAAAAAAGCAACACTTTCGGCCCTTTGGACCGAAAGTGCTATAAATTCTCTGAAGACTGAAGACTCAAGACTTAGCCCTGCAGCTGTCCCAGATGAGATAGCAGATGAGAGCCAGATAGGCTACGCAGCCGAGTATCTGTGTGGTCTCCAGTCCGAGCGGGTTCTGATATTCGAATCCGCAGAAGCGGGTTATAGCTGCGAATACTCCGAAGAGTGCGCCTCCGGCTATAAGACCTGAGGAGAGGAGGGTACCGCGGTCACGGCGTGCGTCGTTCACCTTCTGATCCTTCGATGAATTGCTTACATAGTAAGCGATAGCGCCGCCTACGAGCATCGGAGTGTTGAGAGATAGAGGTATGAACATGCCGAGACAGAATGCAAGTGCCGGCACACCGAGCCAGTTGAGGATGCATGCGAGGATTGCGCCTACCATGTAAAGGATCCATGGTGTATCGCCTCCCATCATGAGTGGTTCGATCACCTTTGCCATAGCATTTGCCTGCGGTGCCACAAGAGCGTTTTCACCCGTGAATCCGTATACCTGATTGAGCACCATGATCACGCCTCCCACTGTGGCTGCAGAAACGAGTGTGCCAAGGAATTTCCAGCTTTCCTGTTTTTTCGGGGTTGAGCCAAGCCAGTAGCCTATCTTGAGGTCTGTGACAAAACCTCCTGCCATAGAGAGTGCGGTGCAGACCACGCCGCCGATCACCATCGAAGCCACAATACCACTGGTACCGTTAAGTCCGATCGCCACAAATATAGCTGATGCGATGATAAGGGTCATAAGAGTCATACCGGAAACAGGATTGCTGCCTACTATGGCAATTGCGTTTGCTGCGACAGTGGTGAAGAGGAAAGCGATGATGACTACTACGGCAAAGGCTATGATAGCCTGCCAGAAGGTATGGATCACGCCAAACCAGAAGAAGAGAAGCACGGCTATGAGTGCCAGTGCGATGAAGAGCACGATATGCTTCATGGAAATATCCGTCTGCCAGCGTACTTCCTTGACCGCAGAAGACTTTCCCTTAAGCTCACGGCTTGCAAGACCTACCGCCTGGGTAATGATGCCCCACGACTTTATGATGCCGATAACTCCCGCCATGGCGATACCGCCGATACCGATCATTCTCGCATACCCGCTGAATAAGTCCTGAGGGTCCATGGCCTGGAATTCAGGTGAGCCATAGGTCCCCATCAGAGGAATGATTATCCACCATACGAAGATAGATCCTGCGAAAATGACGAAGGCGTACTTAAGCCCCACTATATAGCCGAGGCCGAGAAGCGCAGCTCCTGTGTTGCAGCTCAATACGAGCTTGGTCTTCTCCATCAGGGTATGTCCTGCAGAGGATGCAACTGAAGTTACAGTCTCCGCCCACCAGCCGAACGTGGCCACTATATAGTCGTAGATACCCCCGATTAGAGATGCGATGATGAGTGTCTTCGCCTGTCCTCCTTCTTCGCTGTCTGCTTGTTGGCTTGAGATAAGCACCTGTGTAGTTGCGGTTGCCTCAGGGAAGGGATACTTGCCGTGCATATCCTTCACGAAATATTTTCGGAAAGGAATGAAGAAAAGTATTCCGAGTATACCTCCGAGCAGGGAGCTGAGGAAAATTTGATAGAACTGCACCGTTATTTCAGGATATTTTGCCTGCAGGATGAAAAGGGCCGGAAGTGTGAAGATGGCACCCGCAACGATCACTCCTGAGCAGGCTCCGATCGACTGAATGATCACGTTCTGGCCCAGAGCGCTTTTCTTGCCAAGTGCATTTGACAGACCTACGGCGATGATTGCAATAGGAATGGCAGCCTCGAACACCTGGCCTACCTTAAGGCCGAGATACGCTGCTGCTGCTGAGAATATCACAGCCATAAGCAGACCGATTCCCACGGAGTAGGGTGTAGCCTCCTGTTGGTCGTGGGCCGGATGCATCACCGGTGTAAACTGCTCGTCGGCAGCCAATTCGCGGAATGCGTTCTCGGGCAGTCCGGTGCCGGTGGTAAGGTTTTCTTCAGTTTCTTTCATGAGTTATTAAGTTGTGGAGTGTTTATGATAATCCATGATATATCATGATTCATCATGTTGCATCATGATATATCATGGATTAATTAATCATTAATCATTGATCATTAATAATTGATCATTAATCATTGATCATTAATCATTGATCATTAA
>JAIECF010000216.1 GCA_029068655.1 Muribaculaceae bacterium
AATGATAAAAAAACATGTCACGATAGGATTCGCAACATGTTTTTCAAATAAAGTCTTCACTTAATAATCTTCTACAAGCTCCTTATCTCGGCATCGGAGCACTCTCGCCGGAAAGTCTTCGCATAGCTGAAGATTATGGGTAGCCATAAGCACCGAATGACCACAGGATGCCAGCTCATGTAGAAGAGTCACGATCGTAATGCCGGTCTGAGGGTCGAGATTTCCGGTAGGCTCATCAGCCAGAATAAGCTTAGGATTGTTAAGAAGCGCACGTGCGATGACTATACGTTGCTGTTCACCTCCTGAAAGCTCATGCGGCATTTTATAGCTCTTATGCTTCATTCCTACGTCAATGAGAACATCCTCGATCCTCTGATCCATTTCATTGCGGTCGCTCCAGCCGGTAGCCCTAAGTACAAACGACAGATTTTCATATACCGAACGGTCTTGAAGAAGTTGAAAGTCCTGAAACACTATGCCGATATTGCGTCGAAGATAGGGAATCTGCTTTCTTTTGAGACTCAGAAGGTCATAATCCATCACTTCAGCTTTCTCACCTGCATAGACGGGCACTTCGGCGTACATTGACTTCAGAAGGGAACTCTTTCCGCTTCCTACACGGCCTACGAGGTAGCAGAATTCACCCTCCCCGATAGAGAATGAGACATTGTTCAATACTTTTTTCTCAGCACGATGGATCTCGACTCCTTTATATTCTATTATCGCAGTCATTATTCCTGATTATTCCTGATTCTCATTCTCTCCGTAGGAAAGCCTTATGAAGCAAACAGAAGCGGCGCCAAGCACGAGGAGTACACCAGCGGCAACGAGCATATAGCTCTGATTACCCCCAAGAATGTTGAGAAGGACTCCTCCAAGAGCGGCGGCGATTATCTGTGGAAGACAGATAGTTCCATTGAATAGGCCCAGATAAGCTCCCATATTTCCACCCTTAAGTGAATTGGTAAGAATAGTGAATGGAAGTGCGAGCATTGCCGCCCACGCGCATCCAATGAGCAGATAGCTTATGAAGAGCATGTATTTATCAGCAAAGAAAATGGTTGATACAAATCCTACGGCTCCGAGCAGAAGGCTTAATATATAGACGGTCTTCAGATTGCCGAATCTCGGAATCACTATAGCCCACAGCACCGAACCAATTGCCTGAACGGCGAAGAGAGTTCCGACCCAGTTTCCGGCCTCCTGATATCCGGCCGATGCTACGTCCTGTGTCCCCCATACACTTCCGGCGATGGCTCCGTTAGTGTAAGTCCACATAAACAGGAACGCCGACCAGCAGAAGAACTGTACCAGCCCCACGGTCCAGAATGTAGATGGAGCTTCCTTGAGAAGTTTTACGAGATTGAATTTCTCTTTCTTTTCTTTCTTTGATGTATCAATTCCGTGGAATCGGGCATATTCGGCAGGTGGCATTTCCTTTATCGTGGCGAAGCTATAGATAACACACAGAATAAGCACACCCGCTCCGATATAGAAAGAATAAGTCACAGAATCGGGCACTACTCCCTGAGGAGCAATATTGCTGATGCCTATAGCTGTCAGTATTATAGGAGCAAGATAACCTACAAGAGAACCGGCATTGCAAAGAAAACTTTGAATCGAGTAGGCCAGACCTTTCTGCTTTTCATTGACCATATCGCCTACAAGCATCTTGAAAGGCTGCATAGCCATATTGATCGACGTATCAAGAAACATAAGCGCGATAAAGCCGAATATCATAGCCCCTGCCACAGTAAGTCCGAAACTTCCTGCATTCGGAAGAAGGCACATCACTATTACAGCGATGAGGGCTCCCAGAAGCAGATAAGGAAGCCTGCGTCCGAGACGGCACCAGGTGCGGTCGGACGAAACTCCTACGATAGGCTGAACTACTATGCCCATCAATGGTGGAAGTATCCAGAAATAGCTTAGGGAGTGAGGGTCAGCTCCCAGTGTTGCAAATATACGTGAAATGTTTGCGCTCTGAAGCGCATACGCTATCTGGACTCCGAAAAATCCAAAGCTAAGGTTCCATAGTTTCCAGAAACCAAGATCCGGTTTTTGTACTGACATTGTATTTATGAGTTTTAAGTTTTTGAGATTTTAAGTTAAGATGAATTTTAGGCCCATAAAAATACGGTTCTACTTGTTGATCATCCCGTAGAGCATCTTGATCTCTTCTGGCCAGATAGCCGGATTAGGAGTCTCAAGTATTATTGGCATATTGTCGAATCTCGGATCGTTGACAAGACGACGGAAGAATTCAAGACCCAGTGTACCCTTACCTATTTCGGCGTGGCGGTCGATACGTGAGCCGAGTTTGCGAAGATCATCGTTGAGATGAAGAGCCCTCAGATAACCGCGACCGATGATTTCATCGAATTCTTTCCACGTCTGATCATATCCTTCAGGATCTGCAAGGTCATACCCTGCTGAATAGGTATGGCATGTATCTATGCAAACACCAACCCTTGTTTTGTCGTCTACTTTGGAGATTATATGTGCGAGATGTTCGAAACGATGTCCGAGATTGCTACCTTGTCCGGCGGTAGATTCGAGAACAGCTGTCACTCCTGATGTCTGTTCAAGAGCAAGATTGATCGATTCAGCAATAAGATCAAGACATTTCTCTTCCTCGATCTCATTGACATGGCTTCCGGGATGGAAATTAAGCATTGATAGTCCAAGCTGTTCGCAACGCTTCATCTCTTCAAGAAATGACTTTCTACTTAGATGCAGTTTCTGAGGATCAGGACTTCCGAGATTTATGAGGAAGTTGTCGTGTGGCAGAATCTGTCCGGACGCAAAACCTCCTCGGAGGCAGTTTTCTTTGAACGCCTCTGCTTCCTCTTCTGGAATCGGTTTAGAAGTCCAACGGTTGCTGCTTCCTGTAAAAAGAGCAAAACTCCTGGCCCCTATCGCTACAGCCTCAAGAGGCGCATTTGATACCCCTCCTTCGGTGCTTACATGTGCTCCTATGTATTTCATTATTGAGAATTCCGTTTAGTTCCTACAAAATTACTAATTTTTTTTCTTTTCCAACTCCTTATTCCGAGATTTTTTTTTTAAATTTGTAGAATGAATTTGTCCAAATCAAAATTGAATCTATATAGCAGGCTAAATTCACGCAAGCAACGTGAGAAACTTGGCCTGTTCATAGCTGAAGGAGAGAAATGCGTGGCCGATACCATAAGCTTTTTTTCTCCAGAGGCAATCGTTGTAATAGAGGGATACTCTCAAATCTATGAAAGATATAAGGATCTCCCTATATATACGGTTTCGAAAACAGATATGAAGAAACTTTCACAGTTTCAGTCGCTGCCTGATGTGGTGGCCATCTATAAAATTCCGGATACAGTGAAATTCTGTGATAATGAGTTTGAATCCGGCCTGACGTTGATGCTTGATGCAGTACAGGATCCGGGAAATCTCGGCACGATACTTAGAATTGCTTCATGGTTTGGTGTGGCCCGTGTGGTGATCGGTACCGGGTGTGCGGATCCATTTAATCCTAAGGCAGTGCAATCATCTATGGGCGCTGTCGGAATGGTAAGGTTTTGGCAGACCGATCTTCTCCCCATCATTGAAGCAAATCAGAATATTCCTGTATGCGGCACATTGCTTGACGGAGCCGATATCTATACCGCTACCCTTTCTCTTCCAGCTTTTGTCGTGATGGGGAATGAAGGTAACGGTTTAAGTGATGAAATGCGTAGAAAAGTTAATATGCCGCTTTTAATCCCAAGCTTTGCCAATGGGCCACATGCAGAATCCCTTAATGTGGCTGCCGCCACGGCGGTTACCATATCGGAATTTATGAGACGGAGAATATAACCATTGGTGTGTACATGTAGGACGTTTTATTTCAAAAGATATGGCTAAATCGACATTTAAATCGGTATATTTATGTAATTCTTGCGGATATGAGTCGCCCAAATGGATGGGCCGATGTCCGGCCTGCGGCGACTGGAACACATTCGTGGAAGAAAAAGTTTCCACCAAACAATCTTCAAAACAGAAAGGCTTGCTTTCTACAGAGGGAGCACGCCCGATCAAGCTTTCTGAAATAGAACCACTTGATGAACCACGCATCCATATGCCCTCGGAAGAACTGAACAGGGTGCTTGGAGGTGGACTTGTAGCAGGAAGCTTAACACTGTTGGGCGGTGAACCGGGTATCGGAAAGTCAACGCTTCTTCTTCAGAATATTCTGTCTATCCGCAACCGCAGGATCCTTTATGTGAGCGGCGAGGAATCCGCTTCACAGCTTAAGCTGCGGGCAGACAGGCTTGGAAAAGTCTCAGACAATACCCTCATTCTGACTGAGACACAACTTGAACGCATTTTCACACAGATTGAGAATGTCAAGCCTCAGCTGGTAGTGTTAGATTCTATACAGACCATAGCTTCGGCCGACATTGAGTCGGCAGCCGGAAGTGTCAGCCAAGTCCGGGAATGCGCCGCAGCTCTCCTTCGATATGCCAAAGAATCTGGTGTTCCTGTGATTCTTGTGGGTCACATTAATAAGGACGGAGCTATTGCAGGTCCAAAGGTGTTGGAGCACATTGTAGATACTGTCATTCAGTTTGAAGGAGACCGTCAGTATCTTTACAGAATATTACGAGCAATAAAGAATCGATTCGGTTCCACAAATGAGATCGGTATATATGAAATGGTAGCTAAAGGCTTGCGGGAGGTAAAGAATCCATCTGAAATGCTCCTGAGCGATAACAGGGATGAGGAAATGAGCGGCATCGCAATCGGTGTAACTATCGATGGTGCCCGTCCTTTCCTCGTAGAGGTACAGGCGCTTGTCTCCTCTGCAGCATATGGAACTCCGCAGAGAAGTGTCACAGGTTTTGACCAGCGGCGGCTCAATATGCTTCTCGCTGTTCTTGAAAAACGCGCCCGCTTCAAACTTGGACAGAAAGATGTCTTCCTTAACATCGCCGGGGGCTTGAAGGTGACTGATCCGGCACTTGACCTGGCCGTGGTTGCAGCCGTTATGTCATCAAATTTTGACGTGGCTGTTCCTCGTCATGCCGCCTTTGCCGGAGAAGTTGGTCTTTCAGGAGAAATAAGGACAGTGACAAGAATAGACCAGAGAGTTTCGGAAGCCGCTAAACTTGGTTTTGAAACTATTTTTATCCCTTCAGGCAATCTAAAGGGAATTCATGAAAAGTTTAATATAAAGATAGTTGAAGTAAACAAAGTTACTGACGTTTTTGAAAAAATCTTCCGGGGCGAGGCTTGATACGTATTATGTTGCAAGAAAGGCAACAAAAAAGCGGCATACGCTTCAGGCGCATACCGCTTTTAAACTATACTTGATTGTCAGGTATCTCTTAAAGAAGATTTACTGTTCGCTTGATAAACTCAGAAAGGGACGCACCTTTCAGCAGACCGCTTTGAAGCAATGCAAGGTCTATGATCTGCTTTACCTTTGGAAGTCCGGCTGCATATGCGCTGACCTCCTTGTCAAGATCTGCACGGAGATCTGCTATTTTATCGTTCTGCTCCTTCATGTCAGGAACACTTTCCTTCTTGTCTTGCGCCTCTTTTGAAGCTTTGGCAATCTCATCGTTGAGAGAAGCGATTTCATTGAGTATCTGATAAGACTTTGGTCCTATTTCCTTCTCGGCCTTTTCCACGATACTCTTTACAGCCGGCTGATCAGTATTCACTGTGAAAGAATAGCTTGCCGGCATGTCTCCATAGAAACTCATGCCCGGCTGCATTGCAGCCATATCCTTCATGCGACGCATGAACTCATTCTGAGTTACAGTGGCAGGGGCAGCATCTGCAGAAATTGATTCGAAACCAACCATAAACTGAGCCTTATCCACATCAGGAATCTGTGACTTGAAGAGGATGGTCATGACTTCAGTTTGATCAGCAGTAAGTCCGGAACCCTTATCGTCGGTCTTACGGATCAATTTCTCAGGAGTATCGCTGTCAACGCGAACGAAACTTACACCATCAAGTTTCTGCTCAAGCAATCCTACCATATGAGGTTCAAGCTGACCGTCAAGAAGAAGAACGCTGTAGCCTTTGTCTTCCGCCGCCTGGATATAACTGTGCTGCGCAGTCTTGTCTGTCGCGTAAAGATATACGAGGCGACCATCCTTGTCTTTCTGCTCACCTTCTACAAGAGTATGATATTCGTCAAGAGTGAAATATTTATCATTGACGTCTTTCAGCAGATAGAACTTTTTTGCTGATTCAAAGAATTTATCATCGGTAAGCATACCGTATTCAATGAATACCTTGATATCATCCCATTTCTCTTCAAACGACTTACGATCTGCCTTGAACATAGAGTCAAGCTTCTCAGCTACCTTCTTTGAGATGTAGCCGGAGATCTTTTTGACTGCGGTGTCCGCCTGCAGATAGCTTCTGCTTACGTTGAGAGGGATGTCAGGAGAATCGATGACACCCTGCATGAGAGTCATAAACTCAGGCACCACGCCTTCTACCTGGTCCGTCACATAGACCTGATTACTGTAAAGCTGAATTCTGTCTTTCCTTACGTCAAACTCATTTTTAATCTTCGGAAAGTAAAGAATACCGGTAAGAGTGAACGGATAATCCACGTTAAGATGAATCCAGAACATCGGATCGTCTTGAGCAGGCATTAGTTCATGGTAGAACTTAAGGTAATCATCATCAGTAAGATCAGCCGGCTTTTTTGTCCAAAGAGGTTCTGTAGCATTAACCACATTGTCTTTATCGGTATCAACCATCTTTCCGTCTTTCCATTCCTGCTGCTTACCCGAAATGACTGGTACAGGAAGGAATCTGCAATATTTCTTGAGAAGTGTGTCTATTCTTGACTGCTCAAGAAACTCCTTGCTTTCATCGTCGATATAGAGGGTAATGGACGTACCACGCTCAGTTTTATCACACTCATCCATAGTATATTCCGGGCTGCCATCGCAAGTCCAAATCACTCCTTTGGCTCCCTCCTTGTATGAAAGAGATCGTATTTCAACTTTTTTAGACACCATGAATGCGCTGTAAAAGCCAAGTCCGAAGTGTCCTATTATATTGTTGGCAGTATCCTTATATTTCTGCAGGAACTCTTCAGCTCCGGAGAATGCAATCTGATTGATGTATTTATCAACATCAGCAGCATCCATACCTATGCCGCGATCGGTGACCGTTAAAGTACCTTTTTCCTTGTCAATGTCAACATGAACGTCAAGAGTTCCAAGATCACCCTTGAACTCTCCGAATGAAGCAAGGGTTCTGATCTTCTGAGTAGCATCCACAGCATTGCTTACGAGTTCACGTAAGAATATCTCGTGGTCGCTGTATAGGAATTTTTTTATTACGGGGAATATGTTTTCAGTTGTTACCCCAATTTTTCCGTTAGCCATTTCTATTTATTTTTTGAGTTTTTCTATTCTGATAGGTATATATCAATTACCGTGCCAAAAATAAAACAAACAGGAGCCACGCTGGGTTGAAGCTTAACATTATTTATAAAATAAAGCGGTCCTTATAATAATAAAGACCGCCTTGATGACTTAAAATATAAGAAAGAATTGTAAATTATCTGATTACTTTCTTTTCTCCATTGATGATGTAAATACCGGGAGCTTTTGCCTCCCTAAGTCTTCTGCCGGAAAGATCATATATGATCTTCTCTCCTGAAGCAGGACAGACTGTCGTGACAGCATTGTCAGCTTTCATGTTGAATATATAGGCGGGGCCTTCGTCCATACCATCCCATACATTCAGAACGGAGAGTGAGATCTTTGAGAAATCAGGAGTTGCAGTGGCGCGCCCGGTCATTATGACTTCTCCATCTATATATTCATAATCACCTTTTTCTTCATTATAAATGTATTGTTCATAGGGAAACAGCATATTATCCTTTATCCATGTGGCGTAAGCCGGAACTTTAGAATTCATCCAGGAAAGTATATCGATGACTTCTCCGTCCTGTAGAATATAGGAATCGCTTACAGTTCCAGCAGAAGTAGTACCGATACCAATTCCGTTATTGGCTACATAAAAAATGTTAAGATCGCCGTTTTTGTTATATTTGGTGATTTTATCAGAAGTCAAATCAAACAACCAAACAGAATTCTCAACAGATGGAAAGCCGGTCATGGGATCCATCTCTCCTTCTACTTGAACAGTGCAGCCAAATGTCTTTCCATCGGGAGAGAGTCGCACCTGATTGAATGCATAGTCTGGAGAAGTAATCACAATAGCCGTAATGAATTCAACCCATGCTTCAAACTTTTCATTGTAAGCTGTGGCTTTTTCATTGTATACATCAGCAGCTCTGTTGTATTCAGCGATTTCGTCGGGAGACATGAATTGCCAATACTCGGGACAAGGAATCGTACATCCTGAATTAACATATTCGTTGTAAGCAAATGTATATTCCGCGATTTCTTCTTGGGTCATGAAACTCTCGTATTGAGGCATTATCGGGCCCTCTCCCGGAAAGGGAACGATCTTAACATGATCGGGATTGATAAGATCTTCATGAGGAATCTCATAGCTCCACTCGCCATTTTCATCCTCTTTATATATGATGGGATAGTTCAAAATACCTTGCGCATCTCGGATCTGGCCAAGCACAATCTTTCCATCCGAAGAAATATCTATAGCCGTTATATACTGAGGAACGCGCTCTGCATAATCAACGTCAGGATGTGGAAGCATAACAGGCTTTCCAAATCCATCACCCTCAGCATTCCAGACACAGGGAACCACCATTAGCACATCTTCGTCATTACCCATTCCGGCAATTCTGATATTTCCGCAAATACGGCTTCCATCGGTACTCACACCCTGCGCATGATTGGAGGTAAGCGCACCTGAAGGAACGCCGAGAGTGTGCCACATTCCATCTTTCCAATAGTACGGAGAAGCACTTGATGGTGATGACGCTACGACGATTCCATTATCGCTTATGCAATTACCATCTCCGGCATAAAAATCTTCACATTCTTCACCGCTAATCTGAATGCATTCTTCGCCGGAAGCAATATTGAAAATGCGTATACCTGAGGAACCTTGCGATACCGCATAATTGCCATTAGGAGATATCGCGACAATGGTTGCGTCTTCTATCATCGCCGGCTCCGGAGATTCGGCAAATGAAGAAAAGACAATTGCCGATAATCCTGAAAGTAGAAGTAGTTTCTTCATGAAAGTATAGTTTAGTTAATATTCTGAATCATTTCTCTTATGCCATCTGCTTCCTCTGAAGCAAGATCTGCCACTTTTTCTATAAATTAAGATACTGTTCGGACTTTAGATTGAACAGCATACAAGTCCGGCCAGCCACACCTGATAATGTTTTGTCAGGTCTCACTTTGAATAATATCTTTGATATTCTATATAATTCTCACAAAATTAATAAAACTTTTCTATGTTTACAATATATTGCGGGAATTTTTTATATTCGCGCTTCAGATATATCTTATGATCGACCGAAGAATTTTAAATAACGAGAAAATTGACAGCTCAATCACTATCAAGGTAATATCGATCTATTTTTCTAAAAATCAGCATTATCGACCAAATTAATCTGTTTAATCCTCCAGTGCCTGAGCTACTTTATCTGGCTGCAATAATTATGTGCAAACAAAACTGCATATGAACCATATAATGGTGGATAGACGTTTATATTAAAAGACAAGCGAATCAATAAAATATTTACAATTTAATAATGATACCGTCATGGCACAGACCGACGAAATAATAATAGAAACACATCCTTTCCCTCCTTTCCTACCTGAGGGAGCGAGGGTGCTAATGATGGGAACGTTTCCTCCGGGCGAACATCGTTGGAGTATGAATTTCTACTACCCCAACCCTATCAACGACTACTGGCGCATCTGCGGAATGTTGTTTTTGGGCGACAGAGACGCTTTATATGATACTGTGAAGAAGAGCTTTCGGGAAGAGGAATGCCGAAGGCTTATGACAAAGCACCATATAGCAATGCACGATACGGCCAGAGAAGTGCGCAGACTTAAAGGCAACGCTTCCGATAAATTTCTTGAGATACTAACTCCGGTCCCGCTTTTCGAGCTGTTGAAGGAAATTCCTGAATGTCATACAATAGCATCTACAGGAGAAAAAGCAGCAGATATCATAGCTGAACTTACCGGCACACAAAGGCCGAAGATGGGAGAAATGACAGAGTCAAGCGACGGCCTGCGGATCTGGCGAATGCCATCCACAAGCCGCGCCTATCCTATGAAAATCGAGAAGAAGGCTGAATATTACGCTGAATTATTCCGGTCAGTCGGAATTCTTTAGTTTGCTTAGAAATTCATCTTCGGAGATAATTGGAATATTCAGTTTCTGACATTTCTCAAGCTTAGCAGGCCCCATATTTTCACCGGCGAGAACAAACGATGTTTTCTTGGATATGCTTCCAACGTTCTTGCCACCCTGGCGCTCTATCATGTCTTTGTATTCCTCACGACTATGATGGGAGAAAGTGCCGGAAATCACTATAGATTGTCCTTCAAGAACCGTACCGGCCGGCTTCAACTTATCCTCGCTGAGCTGCATCTGCAGGCCTGCAATCTTCAGGCGTTCTATGTTATCGATATTGACCGGATCACGAAGATAATCGTAGATACCTTGTGCCACTATAGGACCGACATCGGGAATCGCCTGCAACTCTTCTACGCCCATCGCCTGCATATGATCCATGCTCTTCACACTTTTTGCCACACGCTTGGAAGTCGTCTCTCCGACATTAGGAATCGAAAGAGCATAAACAACTCTTTCGAAAGGAACTTCCTTGGATGCCTCAAGACCTTTGAGGATTCGTTCGGCGCTTTTATCACCGAAACGATCAAGAATAGAAAGCTGCTCCTTTGTGAGATCGTAGAGATCAGCAGGAACCCTTACAAGGTCCTTATCAAATAGGAGATCTGCAGTCTCCTCGCCCACTCCATCAATATTCATCATCCGTCGGGCACAGAAATGCTCCACTCTTCCCGTAATCTGCGGTCGACACCCATATTTATTGGGACATACCCATGCAGCATCTCCTTCTTTATTGACAAGAGGGGTTCCACATTCAGGACATACGGAAACAAACTCAACAGGTTTACTTTCAGGATCTCGACGCTCCTTATCGACTCCTGTAATTTTGGGTATAATCTCGCCCCCTTTCTCTACATAAAGCCAGTCATGCTCATGAATGTCGAGGTCTTTCATTATATCAGCATTATGAAGCGAAGCCCGCTTCACCATAGTTCCCGACAAAAGGACCGGATCAAGGTTGGCCACGGGCGTGACGATTCCCATACGTCCGGTCTCGAAGCTAACATGACGAAGCTGTGTGCAAGCATTCTCCGGATTGAACTTGAACGCCACTGCCCATCGAGGTGACTTTGCCGTATATCCGAGATTAAGCTGCTGACGCAGAGAATTCACCTTGAAAACAAGGCCGTCTGTAGCTACCGGGAGCTCTTTCCTCGCGATATCCCAATACTCGATATAACCATCAACTTCCTCTACGGTATGAAGTATCTTCATCTCTCCGGAAACCTTGAACCCCCATCTACGGGCCGCCTCCATGTTGGCATAATGGGTATCATAGGGAAGATCATCTGAAAGAAGATAATAGAAAATAGCGTCAAGTCTACGCTTGGCAACCTCTCTGGGATCCTGTGTCTTAAGCGTGCCGCTCGCGGCATTACGCGGATTAGCAAAGAGTGGTTCTTCGTTGTATTCACGTTCTCTATTAAGTTCATCAAAAACTTTCCAGGGCATCAGGATCTCACCACGAATCTCAAATCTTTCAGGCCAGTCTCCGGGCTGAAGCACAAGAGGGATACTGCGAATTGTCTTCACGTTTGTCGTTACGTCATCACCTTGAGTGCCATCACCACGAGTTACAGCACGGACGAGGCGACCTCCCTCATAAGTAAGAGAAATTGAGGTTCCGTCATACTTCATCTCGCCGGTAATCTCAAAAGACTCTCCTTCAAGACCTTTTCGTACACGATCAAACCATTCGTCGACCTCACCAACGGTGTATGTATTGGCAAGTGACAGCATCGGACGCTCATGGACTACATGTTCGAAACCCTTGGTAAGATCTGATCCCACACGCTGAGTCGGAGAAAGAGGATCAGCAAGATGAGGATTCTCTTGCTCTAACTCCTCAAGCTCCTTCATCATCATATCAAACTCCATGTCTCCAATCACAGGAGCATTGAGCACATAATAATTGTGGTTATGCCTGTTGAGCTCATCACGAAGCTCTTTTATTCTTTCTTCTGATGACATTTTTCAATATTAATTATCATAGTATAATTGATAGTTGACCTACATGCTGGTCATCACTTTCGGAGCACGCTCTACTGCAACAAGAAAAGCAAGGGTAAAAACGACACAAAGGTGATTGCGTACCGGTTGAATAGACATAAAGACTACGATCTTATGTACGGGTATTTAACATCCCAGAGAAACAGAGCCTCCCCAGGCATCGACTGGCCTGCGGCGCAACGGTCTTTCCTTTCTATAATATTCCGAAATTCATCCGGAGTCAACTTGCCTCTGCCAACATCTACAAGGGTTCCTACAACAGCCCTAACCATATTTCGGAGAAAACGGTCGGCAGTTATAGTAAACACAGCCATGTTTTCGTCTATCATCGACCATTCGGCTTTCGTCACCTTACAGATATTTGTCTTGGCATCGCTATGAAGCTTGGCGAAAGAGGTGAAGTCTTCGGTCGCAAGGAGCAGACCGGCAGCCTCGTCCATTCTTTCGAGATCAAGAGGGTGGGGACAATACCAAGATAGAGGATAGAAAAAAGGAGTTTTCTCAAATGCCACGAAATATTTATAGGAACGCTCAATAGCATCGAAACGCGCATGAGCATCCTTATGGACCGGAATAATGTCATGAATAGCGATATCACGGTCAACAAGTCTATTAAGAGATACGAGCAGACGTCCTTTATCTGGGAATGGATCCTCAAAGTCAAAATGGGCATACATGACCCGTGCGTTTACACCTGTATCAGTGCGTCCGGCACCAACAATGCTTATCGGAGACCGCAAGGCTGTAGAAAGAGCGTTCTCTACTACACCCTGCACGCTTACCGCGTTAGGTTGTACCTGCCATCCATGATATGGTGCTCCGCGGTAAGCAAGCCGCAGGAAATAGCGTGCCATCAGTACCGCTCAAGATAAGTTATTCCGTATAATCCGGACTTATAGATATTGAGGAATTGCCGTCCCTCCTCCGCCGTGATCTTACCTGCCTTCATGGATTTTGATACCCATGTCTCAAGATTACGCACCAGTTTCTTGGGATTGTACTCCACATAGTCGAGTACGTCAGCAACAGGTTCACCATCTATCACCTGCTCGATCTCATATCCATCCTTATCACAAGTGATATGCACGGCGGCTGTGTCTCCAAAGAGATTATGAAGATCACCAAGTATCTCTTGATATGCACCGACAAGGAATACTCCTATGTAATAAGGCTCACCCGGTTTAAGCTGGTGTACCGGCAAGGAATGGCTGACACCCTGGGGAGCTACAAAACGATTGATCTTGCCATCTGAATCGCATGTGACATCCTGAATCGTACATTCACGTGTCGGTTTCTCATCCAACCTGCTGATTGGCATCGTCGGAAACATCTGATCGATAGCCCATGTATCCGGCAGGGACTGGAACAGTGAGAAATTACAGAAATATTTCTCAGGAAGCATCCGGGCAACCTTTCGCAGCTCTTCAGGTGGATGCTTCATACTCTTTGTAATATCATGTACATCGCGAGCCACGCTCCAGAACAGTTTCTCTATCTGAGCCCGAGTTGTAAGGTCAAGAAGCCCAAGGCTGAAAAGTTCTAATGCCTCCTCACGAATCTGAAGGGCGTCGTGCCAATCCTCAAATACTCGCGACGAGTCAATCTTATCCCATATATTATAGAGCTCCCGCGTCAGCTCATGAGCATCTTCAGGAAGCTCGTCATTGTCGTTCCAGATAGGAAGCTGTGTAGTTTCAAGCGTCTCAATAATCAATACTGAATGATGTGCTGTCATAGAGCGCCCAGACTCGGTTATGATATTCGGCTGCCGAAGATTATTCTTCTTACAGACGTCCACAAGAGCTGATACAGCATCATTAGCATATTCCTGTATGGAATAGTTCATTGAGTTCTCACCGGAAGAAGAGCGAGTGCCATCATAATCGACCCCGAGACCACCGCCGATATCAACAAAATCGATTTCGAAATCATTTTTAGAAAGTTGCACATAGAACTGCATAGCTTCACGCAATGCATTCTTGATTCGACGTATCTTTGTGATCTGGCTGCCGATATGGAAATGGATAAGTTTGAGGCAACCTTTCATTTTATTTTTTTCAAGGAATTCAAGAGCATCCAGAAGCTCACTGGAATTCAGACCGAACTTGCTGACATCACCTCCGGATTCCTCCCACTTTCCACTTCCGGCTGAAGTAAGCTTGATGCGGATGCCGATATTGGGATCTACCTTAAGACGTTTGGCAACCTTCATAATAAGCTTCAGCTCGTTGAGTTTTTCAACAACGAGATAAATTCGTCTGCCCATCTTCTGGGCAAGAAGAGCAAGCTCGACGTAGTCTTCATCCTTGTAACCGTTGCAGACCACAAGGGAATTTTCGTGAGTGTTTACAGCAAGCACTGCGTGCAACTCAGGTTTTGAGCCTGCCTCAAGTCCGATATTGTACTTATTGCCATGGCTGACGATCTCCTCGACAACCTGACGCATCTGGTTGACCTTAATAGGATACACCAGATAACTTTCCCCTTTGTAATCATACTCCTTGCTTGCCGTCTTGAAACATCCGGTGATCTTCCTGATACGGTCGTCAAGGATATCTGGAAAACGAAGCAACATTGGCGCCGAGATATCACGCAGTTTTAGCTCATCCAGAACCTTGCGGATATCTACTGGTGCATAACCGGATTTGGGTGTGACCTGAACATGTCCTTCATCGTTGATGCTGAAATAGCTCAAGCCCCAACCCTGGATATTATATAGTTCACTTGAATCCTCGATTCTCCACTTCCTCATTTCTAAATGGTTTATTTTATTTATCGTTTATGAGTATATATGTCTTAGATATCAATTCTGGGCACGTCCCAGAATCTCAAAGAGTTGGGCATAGATCTCCGTACGCTTTCGAGATATATTGAATTTATCAGTAAACTGACGAGTTCGGATAGGTCCCTCCACGTATAGCTTCATGCCTCTCCTTATATACCGCTCAGCATAACGTGCCTGCTCGCCGGTCATTACGATATTATGCCACTCTGTGACCTCGGTGTTCCCACGGAGTTCGTTAGTGGCCAGTGAGAAATATGCAACTGGGAAATCTTTCTCAGGGTATCTTACTTCCGGATCACCTCCTACATTTCCTATAAGGATGGCTTTGTTGATGCTCATTGTGAGTTGTCTGGTATTTAGATGTTTTATACTTCCGACTGTTTTCTCTGAATGGATCGTCATTGATCGGAAAACATAACATTCAGAACTTATGGGTCTTAAGATAGAGACCGGTGCGTTCATGAAGGCCAAAAAGGAGATTCATAATATGCACTGCATCTCCTGCACCTCCACGCATACGACAATCTGCTATTACCATGACGGTCAAACGGTCTGGCGATAATTTCTGAAGAGTGACAAGTGTCTTCTGAGTCCCTTCCACTTCGTAGCCCGGCATCGAACTCGACAACATGAAAGTGAAATTATGATCATCGTAACAGTCATTATAGATGCGGAAAAGCTCATTGACGTCAAGGGTGCAAGGAATTTCCACTACTACCTTAAGACCTCGATCAGATACATTTTCATCTATCCTATGAAGAATAATCTCACCGCCGAAGGAGTTTTGCGTCTTATGCAAAACGTGACGAATCTCCTGCCGAGCCATATCCGCCTTCTCCTCTGTATCTATGTCCGGAGGGCATGCATATCCTACCATTACATCCCCTTTGAGCAAAAGATTGCGGGCAAGCGGATACAATCCGATGATTGCCGCGGCAGCTACGGATCTCGGCACAACAGCACGCCGGCAACCCCGTACGAGTTCCTTACGGTTGATTTCGGGAAGTCCGTATGCCATCTCAAGAGCTTCGAAATCAAGCGAAGGACAATGCGACATATCGATGATCCTCAGTTCGGGCCAACGATCAGTATTCATTCTGAAGCGGTCTGCCACATCTGAATGAGCATCTATAAATATGACATCAAGCTTCGCCGGATTGATATCGGGCGAAAATTCAAGATCACACTCTCCTGCCAGTCCATGATGCACCGAAGCAACCTTTCGGCCCACTTTCCCTGGAGCGAAAGCACTTGTAAGCTCAACATCAGGATGATTTATGAGAATCCGGATCAGTTCTCCGGCCATCGCAGTATCTGCGCCTGCTATTCCAACTCTTATCATAAACTACCGAAGTCTTAATGAAAATTATTGACGGGAAGTATCAAAGAAAGCACTTCAGCAGCCTTCTCGTGGGAAACACCCTCACGAAGAGCTATAAACACTGTGTTAGCTCCGGCTATGGTGCCCGCTATTTCGGGAGCATTCAGCATATCGATATCATAAGCTATTCCTGAGGCATATCCGTTGCGTGTAAGCATTATGCCGATATTTCCTGAGAACTCAAGTGATATAAATCCATTTCCGACATGACGTGAAAAATCAGCTGTCCTTCTTCCACCTGAGGTTACTCTTGCAGTAGAGGCGTCGGGAAGCATATAAGCATAAGCACCATGATCAAGTGGGACCTTAGTGGTCTTCAACATTTTAAGATCACGGGAAAGAGTAGCCTGGGTTACAAAAATACCCCTCTCCGAAAGCATACGGAGGATCTCCTCCTGACTGCCCACATTATTATTCTTGATAATCTCTATGAGATGCTCAATACGATCATTTTTTCTACTCATAACTTGATTTTTAATCTGTAGCAGCCTGCCTTCTGTCTATTTCATTCTTAATCTCTCCGGCTTTTTCATAATCCTCCCTCCTGACAGCATCTTCCATCATACGCTTCAGAGCCTCCATACTTTCCTCCTGAAATGGAGACACATCGGAATTCTTAACTCTTTCTATTGCCTTCTTTGCGGGAATAGACTGACGAGACGAAACATGAAGATTTCTCGGTGAAAATGATTCCTTGTCGATGCCGCATTTCTCAAGGAGACTGCGTGAAGTGAATACCGGAGCGCCAACTCTCATGGCCAAAGCTATGGCATCGCTTGAGCGAGCATCTATCACACAGCTACGATCACCCTGCGACAAAGTGACATCAGCGGTAAAGATTCCGTTTTCAAGCTGCTTGATGACCACCGATTCCATTACTATATCGAAGGAACCGAGAATTTCCGATGCAAACTCATGGGTAAGCGGGCGTGGAGTCTGGATCTTCTGAAGCATACATTCAATAGACTGAGCCTCGTTGTAGCCAATGATTATAGGAAGACGCAATGATCCGTCAAACTCCTCAAGCACCATCGCATACATACCGTTTTCGATCTGATTGTATGTGATCCCGACTATATTTAGCCTAACCAAATCTCTTTCCATTTTCTTCTACTTATTTTATCACGATTTTACGATCATTCCCGATCCAAGACAAATTTTTCTATCTGGAGTATATATGATCGCATACTGGCCGGGAGCGATACCCTGAACCTCGCGTGAGGATTCTATAACATAGCGGAAATCATAGGTACGATAGATGATTCCATCAAAGAACTCAGGAGTATGGCGAGTTTTGAAAGAAATTGAGACCGCACCATCGGAATTTCTCTCAAAATCATCAGACAGGAACGGATCGACAGTTATCCAATGCATTTCATCCATATATATCACCTTTCCGTATTGGAGCTTCGTGTCATATCCATGGCTGACATAGATCACATTGTCACGGATATTCTTGCGAACCACAAACCAAGGCCCCCCTCCGAGTCCAAGCCCCTTGCGTTGCCCAATGGTATAAAACCAATAGCCTTTATGTTCTCCCACTTTCCTGCCCGTCTCTATCTCTATCACCGGCCCCTTCTTAGTGCCGAGCTGACGCTCAAGGAAATCGCTGTAGTCAATCTTACCGAGAAAGCAAATTCCCTGACTGTCTTTTCTTGTGGCGTTAGGCAGTCCGGCTTCACGCGCCGCAGCCCTCACCTCTTCCTTTGTCATATCTCCAAGAGGAAAGAGTATGTGACTCAGCTGCGCATAGCTTATCTGAGCAAGGAAATCCGTCTGGTCCTTAACCTTGTCAGGGGCAGTGGCAAGCCAGAATTTTCCGTCTTTCTCTATAACCTTGGCATAATGCCCGGTAGCCGTCTTGTCGAAATCATGGCCCCATCTATCCTCAAAAAAACCGAACTTAATAATCTTATTACACATCATGTCGGGATGAGGAGTAAGACCATCCTTGACAGTACGAAGAGCATACTGCATGACATATTCCCAATATTCCTCATGCAAAGAAACCACTTTAAACGGAAGACTGTATTTCCTTGCGATGAGCGAACAAATCTCTATATCCTCCTCGGCAGAACAATCTCCCTCACCATTATCCATACCTATGCGGATGTAGAATAGGTAAAGATCATGACCTTGCCGATACAGGCGGTCTACAGTCACTGCACTGTCGACTCCTCCGGAAATAAGAACTGCTATCTTCAACTTCCTATCTTCGTTCATGGCAAATCATACTTCTTCAAGTTCATCCTCGCTATGATCGGAAGAATGGAGCAAATGTAGCGAGAGGAAATAGTCGACAGAAATCTTACCGGGCCCGACGAGCATTAGAAAAAAGAATATTCCCAAAAACATAATTGGGAGATAGGCCGGATGTTCCCAACTAAGCTGATAAGAAGCCTTTATAGCCACGTCGTGAAGCAGATGGCATTCCGCTACTATCATGGCTACAAAAGGCGGCAATAACATTATTCTTGTCAGGAAGCCCGCCATAATGAAGATGCTACATCCTATCTCAATGCTAATCATAGTCCAAAGCGAGCCCTCCGAACTCATACCGAGAACGGCGGGAAAGGTATTCTCAAGCATTGCTGCATCTCCGATCTGCCTTATACCAAACTGCAGCAGCATGATCCCCACGAAAAGCCGGAGAAACAATCGGCCGAGATGGGTATAACTGTAACCGGTAGTGGTCACATATATTTTTTTCGGGAGAGCAAGGACTTTCTTTCGATTCATTTTGAGTTGTGGAGTTGTGTGGTTGTGGAGTTATTTGCCGTTTTCAAGAATCGAAAGCATTGCTGCCATCGCATCAAGAACACCTATGTGCTTATTGATTACCTTTCCATCTGCTCCTATCACGTATACTTCAGGAATATCTCTGATATCATATATTTCTGATACTGAGTCGGATGCACCGACACTCCAGTTTTTAGGGAAATCCGACATTTTAGACTGCCAGTCATCATCCGGATCAGGAATGATGAAAAGGACATTGACCTTACCGTCAGCAACAGCCTTACTAAAGGTTACATTAGACTGCATACGCAATTTACCCATCCTGCAACTGTCACAATCGGGATCTCCGAAGATTATGATTGTAGGAGTAGACATAGGGAAGAACTGCGCCTGATCTCCATTTGGTCGCACGAAATCAAACTTCTCTGGATAATTACCAATCATTGTGGCCTCAAGTTGCTTTAACTGCTTCTCATAACGTGCCCGCTTAGACTTTGGAAATTTCTTATTCGCCAGCGCCGTACTCAGAATACGCGCATAGAGTTCGTCAATCCAGAATTCTGCACGCGGACCATATATGGTCTCTTCCGCTGCCTTTGTAATCTGAAAAAGCAACATGGGATTTTTCTGAATATTCTTCATCAATCGGTCAACGGAAGCTGTCACCTTATCCTTATCTGCATACTGTGCCGTCGTAGCATACACCTTGAAAGCATGATTTAGTTTGGCCTGATCTACAGCTTCCTTAGCCTTCAAGTCTAGAGGATTCCAGAAGTTTTCAGCAAGCCAGTTGCATTTCTCCCTGAATTCCGAGATTTCTTCCGGAGCGACGGGATATTCAAAAAGCGGATCTATATACATGACCCCGCTATCAATGAGTTCTGTTGAGTCATTTGCTTCCTGTGCTATAGCAACACCGGAGAAGCCAATCAGAAAGGCAGAAATAGCCCATATCTTAATATTCATTATTTTCAATCCTTTAACGATCTTTTAAATTGATTAACCAAAGAATCGAGAGGCTGTCTGACAATGGCTTTCAGCTTCCAACCTCGATTCTTCATCTCTTCCTCAACATCATACCGAAGAACGTCGGCCACTGTTCCTACAAAACCGATTCCCTCATCACGAAGTTCTTTCTCGGAATAAGAAGCAAACTCGCGGTCAAAAAACCATTTTGTCTGAGATCTGATTAGCGACTTTATATAAGGATGACCAGAAAATTCAACAATAAAAGGCATGAAACCAGCGATCCAGCGGTTGGGAGACGGCTGTCTATAGAGATGATTGACAACATCACTGACGGAAAGAGAATACCTCTTTTCAAACTCCTCAACTATATCGCGGGGAGCAAGTCCTTTAAATACATCGCTGAGAAGCCTGCGGGAATATGCCACACCTCCACCTTCATCGTCAAGAAGATATCCGAGAGAAGCGGATTTGCGATCAATCGCAGACCCATTATAATGGCATGTATTGCTACCGGTACCCATTATACAGGCGATACCGGCAGAGTCACCAAGCAATGCGCCGGCAGCTGCCGCCATGTCGCTGTCAGCCTTGATATCCGGACATGAGAACATCTCCGACAGTATTGCCTCCATCTTCCCGGCGATGACAGGAGTGCCAATCCCGGCACCGAAAAAGCGAATCTTTTCAAAAGACTCCCCGAGAGAGGCACGGACAAGCCTGAGTTCCTCCTCTATCATATCGGTGTCATGGTGAAGCGGGCTTACTCCTAAACCGGTGTAACGTTCTTCTGTCCAACCGGAAGAGGCGCCTCCGTCTGATAACATGACCCAATCAGTTTTTGTAGCACCTGCGTCGGCAATGAGTATCTTCATGAGTTTCTATGAATGTGTTTCTTTAAATGTATATTATCCTACAAAGTTAAATAAAATTCCGCATATATACAAATAATATAAATCGATCTTAAGAAACTTTTGCAATTTTTACCTTTAAAGGTTAACCTGAAAGCATCTTATCTGTTCTTATGAGGGTATATGAAAGTGGAATTCGGAAATTTATCATCGTGAATGAGGAAGATATTTTATAAATTTAGATATTCTCACACGAAATATTCAAAATTATATTGCGAAAACCGGATTTTTTGTTAATTTTGCATTATAGTTAGCATAAGACAACAAAGCCATCCGGCTTTTGAAATAATAACCTTAAATTTAATAACGATTTTCAAAAGATGCGAACTACACGACTTATCTGGCAAGGAGTGATATATGCTTCCTTGTCATGCGGCATCGCTACAGCACCTCTGTATGCCTCTGGAAAAGGAGACCAGTCTTCGGGACTTACTCCGTATTTCTCCAAAGCCGAATCTAAGACGGCCACCCCCAGCAAAGAAGGATTCATAGGGAGATGGCTAATGCTTGAGCCGATTGATAAACCTAACAGGAGCAACACGGTCTTCAACGACTCTTATCTGAAAGAAACATTCAACACTGAATATTTTCCTGGACAGATGACCGCGTGGCCTAAAGCCGGACAGAAAGTCAAAGTAGGAAATCAGACCCTTAAATGGCACTCACTTGACAGCAAGCTCTTCAACGTCAAACTCTTCAGATTTGCCACAGGACTTGAGAAACAATATTATGGTGTGCTGTTCTGGGTTGTTACCGCCATTGACTGCGAGGAAGAAATTCCTGACGTAAGGATGTCTGTAGGCTCGAACTCCGCATCCATGTGGTGGCTCAACGGAGAAGAGGCTGTACTGCTTTCCGGTGATAGAAGAATGGTGATGGACGACTGTACCTCGAAACGGCTTACACTCAAGAAAGGACGCAATATAATAAGAGGCGCCATCATCAACGGCCCCGGCATGAGCGACTTCTGCCTCAGATTTTTACACGAGGACGGCACACCGGTGACCAACTTCACGATCAGCAACGAGTGAGTCTTGCGACTTCATTCCAAAGTCAATACAACTCATAATAGAAATCAATAAAACCATGAAACCCAATAGACACATATATTTTCCGGCAGCCATGATGTTGCTGTCGGCAGCCACTATGTCGGCCCAGACAGGCGAACCATATATACATGACCCCTCTACAATCATGAAATGTGACGGTAAATACTATACATTCGGCACAGGCGGAGGAGGACTGATCTCAGACGACGGATATCACTGGCACGGAGGAGGAGTTAGACCAGGTCGCGGAGCGGCTCCGGATGTCGTAAAAATCGGTGACAGATATCTTGTCGCATACAGTGCCACAGGAGGTGGTCTGGGAGGAGGACACAGTGGAAAGGTACTTACTATGTGGAATAAGACACTGGATCCTAACTCTCCGGACTTTGAATATTCCGAACCAATCGAAGTAGCATACTCAGAAGACAACGAAGACTGCGACGCTATCGACCCCGGACTGCTTCTCGATCCGACAACCGGAAGACTATGGTGCTCTTACGGAACATACTTCGGATTTATTCGTCTCGTAGAGCTTGATCCGGCAACAGGTGCTCGTAAGGAAGGTAACGAAGCTATCAACATTGCGATCGACTGTGAGGCTACCGATCTGCTGTACAGAAACGGATGGTATTATCTGCTCGGTACGCACGGCACGTGCTGCGATGGTCCGAATTCCACCTATAATATTGTAGTTGGACGGTCAAAGAATATCGAAGGCCCTTATCTCGACAATATGGGACGTGATATGCTCGAAGGTGGCGGAAAAATGGTGGCAAGCTCAGGCAACAGGCGCACCGGAGCCGGTCATTTCGGACGATATATAGAAGATGATGGAGTTGAGAAAATGTCTCTTCATTTTGAGGCTGATTTCGACAGAGGAGGCAGAAGTGTTCTTGCTGTACTCCCCCTCCTATGGAAAAATGACTGGCCGGTAGCAGGAGATCCGTTTGTAGAAGATACTTACGAGATAGAGTCGGAACGCAGGGGCTATGGTCTGGAACTGGCTGTTGACTTCATAAGAATGCAGGGTGGACTCCACCGCTTCTGGGAACCACAGAAAGAACCAATCGAACCGCTCAAAGATCAGACACTCGAAGAGGTGATAGACACGTGGCCATCCGGAAATATCGACGTAAGAATAGGAGATTATATGTTCAGGCCTCATCAGAAGTGGACAGTGACAGCAGTTCCGGATGCCGGAGGCTATCTCGGCGCACCTTATTATAAGATAACGATCGAAGGGACCGACCGTGCGCTCGCGGCAACCGCCGACAAAGAAGTGACCACAGTAGAGCATTTCACAGGCTCAGACGAACAATTATGGCGAATCGAACAACTTATTGACGGAACTTACCGCATTATGCCCAAGGCTACACCAGGTTGCGATGAGGAGCTTGCGCTTGTGTCAGTAGCGGACAGTACTCCGTCACTCGGCAAGTTTGACTTCTCAAGCGACAACTCAAAGTGGAATTTCAGAAAGCGCTAAGACCATGAGAAGGATATTAACAATAGGACTTGCATCATACGCCACTGGTCTGATATTGGCCCAGAACCCCATAATACACGACCAGTTTACAGCCGATCCAACGGCCAGAGTATTCAACGGAAGGATGTATATGTATCCGTCACATGACATCGTAAGCCCTATCGACGAACTTAAAGAGTGGTTCTGCATGGCCGACTATCACGTCTTTTCATCAGACGACCTCGTAGACTGGAAAGATCATGGTGTGATATTGACCCAGAATAAGATACCATGGGTAAAACCCGACTCCTACGCTATGTGGGCCCCGGATTGCGTAGAGAAAGACGGAAAGTATTATTTCTACTTTCCTGCATCCCCGAAAGATATGGAAAGGGGATTTGGAATCGGAGTGGCAGTCTCGGAAAAACCTGAAGGTCCGTTCATGCCTATGCCCCGACAGATGAAGGGAGTAATGGGAATTGATCCGTGTGTGCTTGTAGACGATGACGGTAACAGCTACATCTATTGGAGCGGCATGGGTATATCGGTAGCCAAACTTAAAGACAACATGATGGAGCTTGACTCTGAGCCTAAGAGAGTGGAAGGGCTGCCTGAGGGCTTTAAGGAAGGTCCTTTTGCCTTTAAGCGTAACGGACACTACTACCTGACTTTTCCTTGGGTTAGAGACGTTACCGAGACTTTGGCTTACGCTATGTCTGACAATCCAATGGGGCCGTTTGAATTCAAAGGAGTCATCATGGACGAATCACCTACAGGATGTTGGACCAACCATCATTCGCTTGTGGAAAAAGACGGACAATGGTATCTCTTTTATCATCATAATGACTACTCACCGGATATGGACAAGCGGCGTAGCGCACGTATTGATCTCGTCAGCTTCAACCCGGACGGCACTATCAACAAGGTAACTCCTACACTCCGCGGCGTTGGTACAAGCGACGCCAGAAAACGAATCCAGATAGATCGTTACAGTGCCATAAGTCAGAAAGGAGTAACTTTGAAGTATCTTGATGAAAACGACAGATTCAAGGGCTGGGCCGCCGTCTTCTCAAATAAAGGAGCATGGCTGAAATATGATCGCGTCAATTTCGGTGATAAACCTGTTAAGGAAGCAAAAGTAAGGGTACTTAGCAAGAACGTAAGTGAAATTCAGATAAGCGATGCCTCAGGAAAAGTAATAGCGAATGTTCCTGTAAAAGCAGGAAAAGAATGGAAAACAGTCACAGTTCCGGTAAGCTATTCACCGAGCGGCATCATAGACATTAAGGTGAGTCTTACGAAAGGGTCAAACGTAGAGATTGACTGGATCGGTTTTGACGCTGTGCCTCATGAAGGTGGCGGCATGAAAACTGGGGAATACCGTAACTATTTCACAGATCTGGGATACACTCAACAGGAGACAGACCGAAAACTGAATGAAGTATTCGAAGGTGTGTTTTTCGGACCTAATAAGGTTTATTTTGAAGTCGACGACTCTACTGCTTATATCAGCGACCTGAAAAACCACGATGTCAGAACAGAAGGAATGTCCTACGGCATGATGATAGCTGTGCAGCTTGACAGAAAAGACATCTTTGACAAGCTGTGGCGATGGGCTAAGAAAAACATGCAACATCAGGAAGGGCCAAACGACGGCTATTTTGCCTGGAGCTGCAAGACCGACGGAACCCCAAACTCATTAGGATCGGCTTCAGACGGTGAGCTTTTCTTCATCACATCGCTGATATTCGCATCAAACCGTTGGGGAGATAACACCGGAATCGACTATAAAGCCGAGGCACGCAACATTCTTGATAAATCCATGCAGAAGACAGGAATGGACCGGGTATCGCCTTTAGTTAACATAGAAGAACAGCTTATCACATTCACTCCGGATCCTTGGGGCGGAAGCTATACGGATCCATCTTACAATATTCCTGCTTTCTACGATGTATGGGCAGAATGGGCAGATGACGGAAGGAGCGGTTTCTGGAAATCATGCGCCGACAAAAGCAGGAAGTATCTGCATAAGGCAACTCATCCGGATACTGGATTGACACCCGACTACTCAGCGTATGATGGCAGTGCAAGAGGGACACGATTCATCATAGGAGATGACTTCCGTTTTGATTCCTGGAGAGTGCCAATGAATATTGCCATCGACTACGCATGGAACGGAACAGATGGAGACTGGCAAAGAAGCTATGCTGACAGAATTCAGGATTTCTTCTACAGTCAGGGTATCGACGACTTTGTAGATCAATATAAGACCGACGGAAGCCAGGTTGACCGGGTGCTGAGAGCCGGAGAGCATCAGGCGCTCCGCCACTCATTAGGTCTTGTCAGCACTCTTGGTGCGGCATCTCTCGTTGCTACCGATCCTAAATCGAAAGAATTTGCGCAAAGATTGTGGGACTCGAAGCACGAACCTTACGAAGACGGATATTTTGATGCTTACTACGATGGTTTGCTGCGACTGTTCTCGTTTATGCTATTGAGCGGCAACTACAGAGCTATTCCTCCGGAAGCGTAGTTTTCAAAACAAAACTTAAGCCAACGGCCTCGGGATTCACATTCCGAGGCCGTTTATAGTGTTTTTCCAGTATTCGATATCTTATTGGCTTTCCAAAATTCAATTTATTCCATAAATCAATATGCGTATGCTGCCAGCTGCTCACGCAGACGTTTGCGAGCAAAAAAGATACGGCTCTTTACTGTTCCTACGGGGAGATCAAGCTCCTCGGCGATCTCGCTGTATTTGTAACCGGCAACATGCATGTTGAATGGAACGCGGAACTCGTCGTCGAAGGTGTTGATGACAGCTGTAATCTCCTTAACGGAAAGACTGCCTTCCGGAGTCTCGAGTGCAGACTCCTGGGATGTGTTGATGTGGTAAAGGTCGTCGGTTGTGTCTACTATAGTAGCCTGACGGACTCCCTTGCGGTAATTGTTAATGAAGATATTGCGCATGATGGTGAAAACCCATCCCTTGAAGTTGGAGTCGGAAGTAAACTTTTCCTCGTTGTCGAGGGCCTTGAGGGTGGTGTCCTGAAGGAGGTCGGCAGCTGCCTCTCGGTCTGATGTGAGCTGGTAGGCGAAGCTCATGAGATTTGACTGAAGGTTGAGGAGGTTTGTGCGGAATGAATTGTTGGATGCCATAATCTTTAATTTTAGTGATCGGCTTTCGCCGAGCGTGGTAAAAAAATTTTTTTGTCGTATATCCCTATAACGTTACGATTTTTTGAATTGTTTCACATTTTTTTGCAACAAGTGAAACAAAGCGGCAATATTTTTGTAATAGATTGATTTCAAGTTAATTACAAAGAATTAAATAATTATATCATTTGTGAAACATGATGAAATAGACCTGCAACAAATATGAAACAATAAAGTTCATTGAACTTTTTTCGATTTGCTTGTTATCAGCTGTGTGTCATCATATAAAACCTATCTGTGACAGGGGCGGAGAATAAAAAAGCAGGATCCCATTAAGGAATCCTGCAAAAAGACTCGTATTTCAGTGAAATTATCAATAATTCTCAGGGCGAAGCTCAAAGAATGCCTGGGGATGGCTACATACAGGGCAGATCTTCGGTGCGTTCTTACCGACATGGATGTGACCACATTCAAGACACATCCACATGCGGTCGCCGTCGCGAGAGAAAACGATACCGTCCTCTATATTCTTGAGCAACGTACGGTAACGTTCCATATGTGTACGTTCAATCTCACCTACCATCTCGAATTTCTTAGCGATTTCAGTGAATCCCTCCTCACGGGCGATCTTAGCGAAACGAACATACATGTCGTCCCATTCGAATTCCTCACCTGCAGCGGCATCAGTGAGATTTTCAGGAGTAGCGGGCACGTCGCCGCCATGCAGATATTTAAACCAGAGCTTAGCGTGGGTATGCTCGTTTTTAGATGTCTCCTCGAAGATATCTCCGATCTGCTGATATCCGTCTTTCTTAGCCTTCTTAGCATAGAACGAGTATTTTACACATGCCTGAGATTCTCCGGCAAACGCTGCGATCAGGCATTCCTCTGTCTTACTTCCTTTAAGTTCCATTGTAAATATAGTTTTAGGGTTGTTTTA
>JAIECF010000217.1 GCA_029068655.1 Muribaculaceae bacterium
ATATAGGCTTTTTTTAGACAATTTTTAATTTATATGCTTTTTTATGCATCGGTCAAAGATTTTTTTTATTAATTTTGTAAGATGAACTAAAAGGGTCTGTACGCAACTGCATGGATTGTTGCGCAGACTACCGATTCTATACATTATCAGCGAGAGATGAAGAAATACATACTTTGCGTCGCTGCGGCGATGTTCGTTTTTTTCTCTGCTTCGGCAGTGGTGTCGGCTAAGAATCTTCCCAAGGTTAGTATCGCGGGAAGCGAATACTATATGTATGAGGTAAAGAAAGGAGACTCTCTCTATGGTATCGCCAATCGTTTCGGTTGGAACATCGACAGGCTTGATGAGCTTAATCCTTCGCTTGGCAATAAACTTGAGAAAGGTGCTAAGGTATATTATCCTGTCGACATCGAGGAGCGTAATGACGACATCTCATCAGAGTTCACTCCTCCGGAGGTGTATCCCGTGATTAGGCATGTGGTTAAGAAAGGTGATTCTGTCTACTCTATAGCTAAGATGTATGGAGTTTCGATAGATAAGATATATCTCTACAACCCTTCCTCGAAAAATATGATTAGAAGGGGCGACGTCATAACTATTCCGCAGGAGACCGAAGCCATCAACGACGGCTCGTCGTTCCTATATTATACTATCAAGGATGGTGACACCCTTGCGGATATAGCAAATGGATTCAATACGAGTGTTGAACAGTTGCTTCGCGATAACAGGGGAGTATCGGAAGACAACTTCACTTCCGGCGATATCCTTAGAGTAAGTGTGAATTCCAACAAAGACAATACTGTGATGAAGGAAGTTGATGAGACTCGCATTGCTCGTATTGAGACTTATAAGGCTGAGAAGAACGACACTTGGGAGACGGTTTCTGAAAAAACCGGTGTTGAAGTTGAGGAGTTGCTTGAGGCAAACTCGGGTACAAGCCTAAAAAAGAATGTCCAGATCGCAATCCCGGTTATAGAGACCACGACAGTGGAAAAAGAGATAGAACCTTACGACGAGAGAGAAAATACTCTTGAAGGCCGTCGTGATATATATAAGGAGGTACACATGCTTGAAGTAGGTGACTCCGTATCAGAACTCAGTAATTCTGTGAGTATCGCTCTGATGATAGAGGATCCTCTGTCGAAACGAGACAACGAATTTACGAGGGGTGCGCTTCTGGCTATTGACAGGTTGAAAAACGCTTCATATCCAATACGCTTTAAAGTGCTTTGCGATAATAAGACTCAAGCGGATTCCGTCAAGGTGGCAGAATCTATTCTGACTCAACTTGAAGATTTCAAACCTGATATGGTCGTGACCACTTACGAGAAAAACTTTCCTTCCTGGCTCGCTGAATATGGAGAGGAAAACGGGGTTGAGATCGTAAATTCTTTTGATGTGAAAAGCGAGCTCTACATGGAGAATCCGTCTATGATACATCTTCTCACGCCTTCAGCGTATTTTAGCGAGGAGGTGGGAGAATGGGCCGCTTCAAATCTGGGATCTTATAAATTGGTTCTCGTTGGTAAGGAAGACGCTGAAGACGCTTTCGCAGAGTCGATTATAGGGAGGCGCGATCCAGCCTCCATCATAAAGAGGCAGCTTGAGAATCTTGCCGAGACCAAACTTGAGGAGGGTGGACGTTACCTTTTCTATTGTTATCCGACGTCACGTGAAGATATTCAGACTATAATTTCTGCTATTGACTATCTAAACGAAAACAATCCGTTTACTGAAATAAAGGTTATGGGACGTCCGAGCTGGATCACTGTAGCTGAGAGCATGAAGGAACGTTTCCATAAAGCGGATATATATTTCCCATCCCGTTTCTTTTTCGACCATACTTCCGGACAAGGAAAAGACTTCATAGCAATATATTCGGCGGCATACGGTCATGGTCCTATCAGATCTTTTCCTACATATGCCGTGGCTGGGTATGATATAGCAAATTTCTTTATTCCGGGTATCGCCTCCAACGATGGAGATTTCAATGCGGCTATACCTGAAGGCAATGAGATTCAGACACCTATAAATCTCGAACGAGTAGGCAACTGGGGTGGATTCTTCAATCCTTCTGCCTATATTATCCGCTATTCACCCTATGGTGATATTGAGAAAATCCTAATACGCAGATGATATAATGAAAAAGTGTCTGTTGTTTATAATCGTTATCTTAGGGTTCGCTCTTTCCGGTAGAGCCCAGACTCATTTTGATTCAAGAGTCGATATGGGAGTAAGGGGAGGAGTGACTTTTTCTACTGTAATGTTCAATCCTTCAATAACCGGCAAGTTTGGGATGGGTTACACCGGTGGCCTTACGTTCAGATATTCGGAGGAGAATCATTTCGGTCTGATAGCGGAAGTCAATTTGGTGCAGAGGGGATGGGCAGAAAAATTCGAGGATCTTCCTTACAGTTATCAGCGTATCCTTAATTATGTGGAGGTTCCTGTGATGTCTCATATCTATTTCGGAAATAGAGGTAAGTTTTTCATTAATGCGGGTCCCGAAGTGGCATATTATTTAGGCGACAAAATCAAGAGTAATTTTGATTATCATGATACATCCGGTCTTGCAGGCTTCCACGATAAAAACCGAAGGACGGAACAATTGACCATGCAGGTGAGTCAGAAACTTGATTTCGGTATCGTGGCTGGTCTTGGAGGGGAATTCAGCATTAACCGTAGAAATTCTCTCGCAATTGAAGCTCGCTTATACTATGGCATTGGTAATGTAATGCCATCAGGGCGTCAGGATACATTCTCGCTTTCCAACCAGCTCAGTATCGGTGTTACTGCAGGTTATTGGTTCAGAGTTAAGTGAAATAATAATCAAATTATCTGAGATAGTGCGATTTCGAAATAATCTAATAATAATTCAACAACAACAATTTAAGATTTCACTATGGTAAACAATCTATTCTGGCTTGTGCCTGCTTCCTCAATTGTGGCTCTGGCGCTCGCTTTCTATTTTTTCCGGTGGATGAAAGGTCAGGATGAGGGTAACGAGACTATGAGGAGGATAGCTTCCCACGTGCGTCAAGGTGCCATGTCCTACCTCCGTCAGCAGTACAAGATTGTGACTGTTGTATTCCTATGCCTCGTCGTGCTCTTCTCAATCATGGCGTATGGCTTTGGAGTGCAGAACGAATGGGTGCCCGTGGCATTCCTTACCGGCGGTTTCTTCTCCGGTCTGGCCGGTTTTCTCGGTATGAAAACCGCTACTTACGCTTCTGCACGTACCGCAAACGCTGCACGCGAGTCTCTTAACTCCGGCCTAAAGGTCGCTTTCCGCTCTGGTGCAGTTATGGGCCTTGTGGTGGTAGGTCTTGGACTTCTCGACATCTCTTTCTGGTATCTCATTCTCAATGCAGTAATTGATCTCCCGGAAACCCAGAAGCTTACGATGATTACGACCACTATGCTTACTTTCGGTATGGGTGCGAGCACACAGGCTTTGTTTGCCCGAGTAGGCGGCGGCATCTATACGAAGGCTGCTGACGTTGGTGCTGACCTTGTAGGTAAAGTCGAGGCAGGCATTCCTGAAGACGATCCTCGTAACCCTGCGACAATCGCAGACAACGTGGGAGACAACGTAGGCGACGTGGCCGGCATGGGTGCTGACCTTTATGAGTCATATTGTGGTTCGATACTTGCTACCGCGGCCCTTGGCGCGGCTGCCGGCGCGGTAGGCTTTATGGATGTTGAGGCTGGTAGTGTGGCTCTCCAGACAAAAGCTGTCATGGCTCCGATGCTGATCGCTGCCGTAGGTATTCTCCTTTCCATTATCGGCATATTCGCTGTGAAGACCAAGGAGAACGCTACAATGAAGAATCTTCTCGGAGCACTTGCTACAGGAACTAATTTGAGTTCGGCTCTTATTGTGGCTGCAACATTCCTTATCATGTGGGCGCTTGAGATACCCAATTGGATCAACCTGTCGCTTTCTGTTGTCGTAGGTCTGTTTGTTGGTATTGTCATCGGCCAAGCTACCGAATATTATACGTCTCAATCTTACAAACCGACTAAGAAACTCGCCGAAAGCGGTACTACCGGTCCTGCTACCGTCATTATCTCCGGTGTTGGTCTGGGTATGATCTCTACCGCCATTCCCGTTATAGCAGTTGTATTCGGCATCATTATGAGTTATTATCTTGCCTCAGGCTTTGATTTCGCCAATATATCATGGGGTCTCTATGGTATCGGAATCGCAGCTGTAGGTATGCTTTCCACTCTTGGCATAACTCTGGCAACTGATGCATACGGCCCTATAGCAGACAATGCCGGTGGCAACGCCGAGATGAGCAGCCTTGGTGAAAACGTCCGTAAACGTACAGACGCTCTTGATTCTCTCGGTAACACTACCGCTGCTACAGGCAAAGGCTTTGCGATTGGTTCGGCTGCCCTTACCGGTCTTGCCCTTCTTGCTTCATATGTGGAGGAAATACGTATGGGGCTCCATCATATCGGGCAGGAGTTCATTCAGGTCGGCACTACAATCGACCCTGTAAGCAATCTCGAGGTTCCTCGCATGATCGCCCTCAATCAGGCTACCTTCCGCGACTTCATGGTGGCTTATGACGTCAATCTTATGAATCCGATGGTGCTCTCCGGTATGTTTATAGGCGCTATGATGGCGTTCCTTTTCTGCGGCCTTACAATGAATGCCGTTGGTCGTGCAGCTTCACACATGGTGGAGGAAGTACGTCGCCAGTTCCGGGAGATCAAAGGTATTCTTACAGGCCAGGCAGAGCCTGACTATGCCCGTTGCGTGCAGATCTCCACAAAAGGAGCTCAGCGCGAGATGGTCTTCCCATCGCTTCTCGCCATCGCTGTTCCAATCATTGTGGGTCTTGTATTTGGCGTTCCGGGTGTCATCGGCCTTCTTATCGGTGGTCTTTCCGCAGGTTTCGTCCTTGCGGTTTTCATGGCTAACTCCGGTGGTGCATGGGATAATGCTAAGAAGTATATCGAGGAAGGTAACTTCGGTGGTAAGGGTAGCGAGGTGCACAAGGCCACTGTGGTAGGTGACACTGTCGGTGACCCCTTCAAGGATACATCCGGTCCCAGCCTTAACATCCTTATCAAGCTGATGTCGATGGTTGCAATCGTAATGGCAGGTCTGACTGTATCATGGAGCCTTTTCGGATAATTAGGAGCCCACTATAAATACAACTTACATTTTAAAATCGGGAGCCGAGATCTTTATTGATCCTGGCTCCTTTTTTTAGAGTATGTCAGACATAGGAGCGGGTCATAAACACTCCTATGTCTTTATGCTAAGAATTGGAGATCACGATTCTGGATCGTCCTTCTCCGCAGTGGTGGAGTTGAATCTGAGTGGGTATCTGCTCGGTAAGCTCCTCCCTGTGGCTAATGACACCGACACGGCGTCCGGTCTGGCCGTTGATATCGGGGAGTCTGCGCAAAGTGCTCATCACCATCTCGAGGCTTTTCGCGTCAAGAGTTCCGAAACCCTCGTCGATGAAGAGTATGTCCACATTAAGGTCCGGACGATTCATAGCAGACAGGGCAAGAGAGAGGGCAAGTGATATCATGAAGCGCTCACCGCCTGAAAGTACCGTTACGCTGCGCGGTTCATTGTTGTGGTATCGGTCAAGTACAAGTATAGAGAGCTGTTCGTTTTCGTCACTGCAAGTTAAGGTATAATGATCGGTAATCTGTCTCAGATAGATGTTGGCATTGTTGAGGAGCGGGCGGAGGATGTGAGATTGAACCAAGGTTCTGAATCTCGTACTGCCGAAATATCGGTTCATCTTCTCCCATTTCTCAAAAAGTAATGTCTTCTGCACAAGGTCGGCTCTCTGTCTTTCACTTTCAAGTTTTGTCTTTTCGTCAGCTTCAAGTTTTTCCTTAATGGCTCCGAGCCTTTGCGTAAGTTCAGAGTATAGGTTTTCATACATGTTGAGTTCTGAGCTCAGCTTATCGGAATCTTCAAGCTGAGTCAAATCCTTGAGATTAAGCTTCTTCAGGTTTTCATCCTTGATTTTGACAGCTTCGGAAAGGAGAGTAGAGTTCCTGCGAATATTATCACGGTGTATTTCCTGCTGAATGCGCATTTGATTGATCTCAGTCGAAGCTTTTAGCAAATGATGAAGTGTGACTTCTGATGTCCCGCTTTCCTGATAATATCCGTTTAGATCTTGGTTTAGTTCCTTGATTTTCGTTTCGGTTTCAGTAATTCTATTGCAAATAGTCGATACCTCGACATAGAAATCCTGCCATTTTGTCTGAACTGTATCTATTGACATAGTTTTCTGATTACCGAAATTGAACCCTGTCTCGGCAGCCTCCACAGATGAAAGAAGACATGACAGACTCGTCCTGGTTTCAGAAATGGCTTTCAGAATATTTAGATGAGACCTGTGTGCAGGTGCTTCCTTTGAGTATTTTGAAATGTTGTCTACATATTTCTCGGCATCCTTTTTAAGCCTCAGTACTGTTTCTGATGGATCTGCCTCCCATTGGTCGTCAAAGTCTTTCAGGGCAATCGATATATTCATATGCAGGGTTTGCTTTTCATTCATTAGTTCGGCTGTCCTTTCATATGCGAGCCTGAGACTTTCCTTCTTCTGAGCAAGAGATTGGAGTGCTGTCTGGAGTTTCTTTTCTTCGCATTTCTGGTCTTGGTCAAGCAATTCCTTTTCCTTAATAAGGGTATCTATCTCCTTTTGCAAAGTATCCGATAGACTGATTTTTTTAGAAATAACATCTATTTCGTTTTTTAAGCTGCTTATTTCATCTGTTATTCCTTCTATGAGATTATCAGTCGACTCTAATTCCAGTGATCTGACGATCTCATTTATTTTGTCTTCAATATTCTTGAGAGTAAGATTTCTCTGTTTAAGTTCTTCTTCCTTAGCCTTGAGATTACCGGTGGTGATACTCATCTTTTTCATTGACTCGTCGGTGTCCTTTTTAGCTATGATGTAAGCCTCGCGAAGTGTGTTCTTTTCCTTCTCCAGCGGAGACAGAATCCCTGAGAAGTAATCCTCTTTACTCCATTCATGTATATGACTTACTATCGACTGGCCACACAGCGGGCAGTTTGATGCATGGTCCTCTACGAGTTGCCTACGTAGAGCCTCGAAGTTTTTTTCCACGCTTAGAAGCATTGTGCGGTATCGGTTTTCTGCTACGTTTTTCTCTTTTTCTGCGCGTGCGCATACTTCCGACTTCTTATCGGCATCAGCTTTTAGTTCGGAAAGACTATTGGCCATTTCAACAATGTTCTTCTCTGCCTTTTCTTTTTCCAGTCTTTCAGCATCGGCATTCTCCAGACGTTGGGTAAGCTCTTTGAGTGTGAATTGCCGTTTCACCAATCTTTCGTTTTCCTTTCGCAGTGAAGTGGGATTAAGCTCATCCCGTTCCTTACGCTTCTGAGATATATGGTCTTGGATCTTTATACAAAGTTTGCTTTTCTCTTTTACTGTTTTATCAAGATGGGATAGAGTTTTCTCCAGTTCCTTTATGATATTTTTGACTTCCTTAGACTCCTGCTCTTTCCGGCGGATTTCTTTTACAGTCGCCACAAAACGTCTGATCTCAGCTATGATGGCAGTGGAATCCGTATAAAGGTTTTTCAATGGTTCATGGTCTTCAATCCAAAGCCTGAGATGATCAATGCGTTGGGATTGAACGGTGGCAGCTTCTATTCTGGCAGACAAATCGTCTGTTAGGTAAAGCAATTGGGCTTTTTTACCTTTGAGGATGATCCTGTCGGACTGTAACTTGTCTGAGGCTTTGAGCCTGTCGGAAAGCAGTTCACGTTGAGGAGCTGTTGAATCCCAAAGATCAAGGATTTCAACCCTTTTTCGAAATTCCGGAGTTTCTTCATACTTTTTGAGCTCATCGGCAATAGTATTCAGACGAATAATTTCTTTTTCCGCCTGTATCACAGCCTCAGTAAAGCCAATTCTATGACGTAGCTTTTCAGTCTTTTCCTTATATCCGGAAGCGATGGATTGCTTTTCAGACTGTTCTGCGATCAATTCCTCTCTTTTCCCCTCTGAAAGTATTTTCTTACTGAACTCCTCAAATATGCTTGAAGCTGTCTCTTTCTGCTGTTTTGCTTCTTTATAGAGATCGGTGATAGCTTCACCATATCTTGAGAATATATCTGTGGCCGTAAGTTGTTCGAGAATGATTTCGCGTTCTCCTTTTTTCCCAGTAAGAAATTCAGCGAACTGTCCCTGTGCAAGCATAGACATTCTGCTGAATTGCTCAAAGGTGAGTCCAACGGCTTTCTGTATTCTTTCTTTGATCTCTTCTTTCCGGCCTTCTATGATTTCTGAATCTCCTGCTTTCAACGTCCATGTCGGCTTACGGAGCTTTTTTTGGTTGTTGATTCCTAATGCGAATCTCGAAACATAGTCGATATCATCATTCCCGGTGAAAAAGAGTTCAGCATAACATTGATCTTTGGATGTGATGCCGATTCTGGTATATTGGCTTATATCGTTGACAGATATCTCTTGCCCGATATTATTACGAAATTTATTCTTAGTCGTGTCATTGACTCCTTTTACTCTTGGTGTGGTTCCATAGAGAGTCATCGAGATGCAATCGAGAATAACCGACTTTCCCGAACCGGTGTCTCCCGTGATTAGAAAAAGCGATGATGGTCGGCCGGTTTCCCGGTCGATAAGTCCGTTTTCGAAATCAATCTCTCCTTGTTCAATTGAGGCTATATTGCGAATTATTAGTTTCTTGATTTTCATTCTTTTTCTGTTTTATTCATCAATCTGTTTCTGTAAATGCATCTCGACTTCATTAAATAGTTCGTCAAGATCATCTTCAGAGAGTCCCGGATAGGAGGTTGCAGTCTTTCTGATGAATTCACGTGGATTTGTCATCTGCTTTATCTCCTCGATGTCGATCATACTACGACTTGATTGGGTTTCATCAGTGTGGCTTTCTTCTGATGCTACGAATATTGGTCGGGGATTATACCTCACGTCTTTTCCACACTCTTCTATTAGAGTGTAAATGCTTGAATTGAAATCAGCAGGAATATAGGCATTCTGTGAAAATCGGAATCTTATGTATATATGATCATTCTTCAATATAAAGCTTTTAAGATAATCTATTGCTTCCTCAGCCGTCTGAAACGGCTGAGGATTATCGTCAGGAAGAGAATGAAAATGGCGAAGCTGATCGATTCTCAACTGACTTATCTCGACATTACCTTTATGTCTGTCTATGTCTACAAGACTTACAGAATGAGAATAATTTTCGTCTTCGCTTACATGCAATACGCTACCGGAATATCGGGCTACAGGAGCATTATATATGTGCAGCACATCATCTAACACCCGTTGATACCCGAGTGTCTGAGGTTTATGGATATGTCCGAGAGCAAGGTAATCGTAGCCATCTCCAAACTTATCAATGGACACCGGTCGCAAATTCCCGATTTCCGGATTTTTACCTTCCATATCGCATCCGACTGCTGCAAGATGGCCCGTCATAACAACAGGAAGACTGTCGCTATTGATCTCGTTCACATAATTTTGCAGATGAATCATGGTGTCTGTACGCTCTCCCGACATGTATGGCACTGCTATTATGAATCCGGTAGGAATGCGCACCACGTAGCGTTCCTCCCAACCTTCGGGAGCGGAAGTAAGGAGCGGAGGGGGAGTGCCAACCACTGTTACTCCTGCCATATCCCATACTTTGCTATGCGATTCGATGCGTGACGCTGAGTCATGATTGCCTGCAATCATGACTATAGCAAGTGTTGGAAACTTGCGGCGAAGCTCAACAATCTCAGAGTTGAAAGCGCTCCATACGGAGGCCGGCGGCTGAGCCACATCGTAGATGTCTCCGCTGATCAGCAGCACGTCGGGGGAATATGTCTCGATCCATTTCCTTAACTGTGAAAAGAAGTGGAGATGTTCGTCAAGACGATCGTAGTGTTGATATATATTTTGTCCGAAATGTATGTCGGCGGTATGGAGTATTCGCATTCTTTTTAAGGATTATATGAATCGGAGTTCAATACAAAGGTACAAAAAATAATTGAGAATTGGGAATTTTGGGTAATAATTTAAATTTAACAGGCTTGACCATCCTAAGAAGAAGACGCTGTGATGGATTGCTCTACAGATCGTCTGCAACATGATTTCAACTTAAACAAAGCGTTGTTAAATCTTTAAATACTCTAAATTATAAACCTAAGTTTATAATTTTCCTTCAACTGATCGATTTTTTGGATTTTTCTTTTTAAATTCCTAACTTATGCTTAAATTTGCAGATTAGATTCTATCTGAAGTGTGAAAAACTTTTAGTCGGGATTGCCTCCTGAATGCAGCATATCGGAATGAGTCTATTTGGAAGAAAAGTATAAACTCCCATACAGTTTCATAGAGAACTCATGGAATGGCAAAATACTAATGCTAATGACATTGAAAACCCCAAAATATATTTCCAGGATACTTCTGAGCGTTTCCATTTTTGTTGCTGTAGTGGTCGGATTCACTGTATATGCAAATCTTCGTGTGGAAAGTGCAGCAAAAGACAAGTTGTATTCAGATATTAAGGATTTGCCTCATAATAAAGTGGCTTTGCTGCTTGGCACTAATCCTTTGAATAGATTGGGTCGGCCTAACACTTATTTCACAGACCGGATCAATACGGCAGCCGAGCTCTATCATTCCGGTAAAGTTGATTTCATCATAGCCAGCGGCGACAACCATACTAAGTTATATGACGAGCCTGCTGCCATGCGTGACTCCCTAATAGCTCATGGGGTTCCTGCAAACAGGATTATCCTTGACTTCGCAGGGTTCCGCACATGGGATTCAGTGGTAAGGTCTAAGGAGATATTCGGTTGCGATTCCATGACCATAATCTCTCAGGCCGATCATGATGCAAGGGCGTTATATCTTGCGGATGCAAATGGAATTGACGCGGTCGCTATTGTTGCTCCTCTCAGGGCTGGCAGGTGGGTGCGAACCCGTCTGGCAGTACGCGAATGGCTTGCAAGAGACAAGATGATGCTTGACATTCTTTTGGGAAAGCAACCACATTTCCTCGGAGAGAAAATAATTATTCCGGAGGTAAATTCTCGTAAAAGCTATTCTTCCGTACCGGGAATGACAATGAAGATCATACAGCCCGACATTATAGTATCTCAAGTTGATTCATTGGTGGTTGAGCTTATAAATACAAGAAAGGATGATGCAGTGACAGGAGAGTGGTTCAGGATAGAACGTCTTTGTGAAGACAGTGTCTGGCGCAAGCTTCCTTTTGATCATAGATATGGAGACGTATTATTCAATGACCTTGGATACGGTGTTTCTGCAGATCGTCCTTTGAGAATGACAATTAAACCATGGTTTTATGAAAAGCCCTGGAAACCGGGGACGTATCGCATCGCTAAGAAATTCCACTATCCTCCGGTTCCTATCTTGAAAAGCGACACTGTATATGTAGAATTTGAGGTAAGATAGAGGAAGATAAAATATCCGGACTTGATCTTGATAGTCGCCGTGACTGGCTCTCAGAATGTTTCATGTATCTTTGTGGAATTTCGCTATATTTGCGTAAAGTTTGAGATTTATGGATGACCTTAGATATCCAATAAGAATACATACTTTCTCCTATATGATTAGAGAGGACTATGAATATTATATTTCTATGATAAGGTTTAGTTTTATATACGTTTTTGTCTTTATTTCGCTTTGTATGTCACTCGTCTCCTGTCGTTCTGACGTCGATAGGAAAATCAATGATGCGGCGAGTCTGATCAAAACGCGTCCGGACAGCGCGCTGACTATTCTCAACAATATAAGCTACAGTGATCTTGACGATGACATGACTCTGGCAAAGTTCGCTCTTTTAAAAGGGTGGGCTCACGGTGACACGGGGTATTCCTTCGCTACAGATACACTCTTCCAGAGGGCGGCCGATATCTATCTTTCGATAGGGGATACGGTGAGATGGGGAATGTTGCTGCAAGTGGAGGCAGTGCGTCTCCACTCGATCGGAGACGTAGCGGGAGCTTACGCTATGTTAGACAGTGTATTGGTCGTAACAACTGATACTTCCCGGATGAGAGACCTTCATGTAGCCCGTCTGAGGCTCGCCATTGCAGAAGCTGACGATGAAAAGATCCTCTCGTCTTCCGACTGGCTGGTCCGTTATTGGCCACACGACAAAACGAGATACTCGTTGATAAAGTTGGGCGCGTTGCTCTGTCTAAACAGGACTGAAGAGGCTATGGCGTTGGAAGATTCTATCATAAACAGTAATTTCGTGTTGACAAAAGATTCGGAATCTTATCCGAGTTTCGTGAGGGATTATGTACAGTATCTGAAGTTTCTACCCAACCGTGCAAAAGACGCGTTGACTCTTTTTGAAAACACTTTTCCTGATTTCAGAAGTTATTCTCCAGAGGATAAATATATACTTAGTCAACTTAAACTTGCAGCCGGGGATCCGGAGGGTGCAAAAAAGATATTGGAAACAATCGATTATGCCAGCCTGCAAGATAAGTATGAATACCTCATAGGACTAAATCTAATGAATGGCTTGGTAAAATACTCATCTGCACGAGAGCTTCCGTCGGAAGAACTTCTATCTATCCCAAGACGTATAGAATACAGGCAGAGAGTGGAAACAGGCGACAGGATGCTTGCGCTTGACACCGTAAATATGCTCGACCGTCAGAATTATCAGCTCCACCTTAATCGTCAGCGTCTGTGGATAATTATCCTTTCACTGACCGTGCTCCTGCTTGCAGTGGGATTCGTGGCTTACATCATGATCCGTCGGCGACGCGAGAGACTGGCGGAGGCCGAGGAACGCATAGACACGCTCAACTCAATGCTTGATGAAGTTATGATCCGTGCTGAAGAAACGAGCGACAGGCGCACATTGCTCAGAAAGACCTTGCTCCAGCAGATGGGAATACTCAAGACGTTTGCGGAAGCGCCTACGGCTCACAATCAGGATGCCTTGAAGAAGATCTCAAATGTCGGAAAAGAAGGGGAGAAGATTGACGCGCTTGTGGATTGGGAGCATTTCTATTCGATGATAGATGAACTCTACGACGGCTTCCACTCAAAGACTGCCTGTAACTATCCGGAACTTTCGGAAAAGGAACTACAGATAATATGCCTTCTCAAATCAAGCTTCTCCACCAAGGAGATCGGAGTCCTGACTTCGCAGTCATCCGCCACCATCTACGTGCGCAAGACATCCATCCGGAAGAAGCTCTCAACTCCAGAAAACGGGGATTTCATAGCCCAGCTCGACGGCATTTTCGGAGTGGAAAACGACCATTAAGGTCCACAAGTGGTGAATTTAGATTATTAAGGATATCGACTATTGAGTATCAGTGAGTTAAGGGAGGGGTGTTAAGACAATTTTCTTTGCGGTTAAGTGTGCTTAATCCCCGTTTTTGCCCTAATTTTGCATTGTCAAAACCACTAAAAATCATATGACAATGCAGACAAAAAAACTCATTTTCATCGTCCTCGTCGCGATCTCATTTTTTAAGTTTTCCGCTTCTGCAGAGGCTCAGGAATCAGCCGACTCAGTCTCCATACAGAATCTTGAGGAGATAACAATAGAAGCTGCCAAGGTAATCCATAAAGCGGATATGGATGTCTACCATCCTTCAAGAGGAGCTGTAGACAACTCCAAGAACGGCTTACAGCTATTGCAGAATCTAATGATTCCTTCCCTAAGTGTCAGCGATGCCCTCGGCACTGTCTCGGCTGCGGGCGAGTCGGTACAGGTCCGTATCAACGGCCGTCAGACCACAATAGAACAGGTCAAGAGTCTTCTGCCCGAGACGATCAGACGTGTGGAATGGCTTACTAATCCGGGACTGCGCTATAGCGGCGCCAACTACGTGCTCAATTTCATAGTGTCTAATCCTTCGCAGGGAGGATCATTAATGCTCAATGCCCAACAGGCCTTTAATGTTGCCTGGGGAGACTACATGACTTCGTCGAAATTTAATACTGGACATTCCCAGTGGGAGATAGGGGGATACTTCAGGCTGACGGACCACATGAAAGCAACCAGAGAATATCATGAGACATTCACACGTCCGAACGGATATTCACTCACAAGAACAGAGCGACCGATAGGCGGACATATATCCGGCAACAACGGCAACGCATGGATCTCATATAATTACATCAAACCTGATACTACTGTTTTTTACCTCTCCCTCAATGCGAATCGTGAGTTCTCAAGTGAGTCTCAGTATAAGGGACTCCTATCCATGAGTGACGGCAGCGAGGACATAATCCTTAACGACGGTCATGGCTCTAAAGGAACGACTCCTTCGATCTCGGCATATCTGGAACAGCATTTTGCTAAAAAGCAGACTCTTGTCGTAGATTTCGGTTCATCCTTATATATGGGTAAATCGTTTTCTGACTATATTGAAAGACTTCCGGATGCCAAAGCCTATCTCACAGATATACATACGTCAATAAAAGACCGGAATCAGGCATATGCCATAGAAGCTGACTATATCAAGAACTGGAACAACAGCCGTCTGACGTTAGGCGCCTCCTACAATGCCAACAGAAACCGTTCGGAGTATGAAAATCTCAGCGATGCCGTTTTCCATCAGAGGCAGGATAGAGTATATGTATTTGCCGAATACTTCCGGAAATACCGTCAGTTCACTTTTACGGCTGGACTCGGAACCCAATATACGGATTTCCGATTCCGCGAGACGGATGAAGGAAACGCCACATGGAGCCTTCGACCGAAAGCCACAATTACATATGCACTGAACCAGAACCATCAGTTCAGACTGGGATTCTCCTCGTGGCAGTCAGCGCCATCACTTACGGAAATAAACATCGCGCCTTTGCAGATAGACGGATTCCAATGGCGCATAGGCAATCCCAACCTCAAGACCTCTACATCCTATATGCTCTTGCTTAACTATAACTTCGGTCTGATAGACAGGCTATACGGTGTATTTGGGGTACGTGCCTTTACTTCCCCGGATGCGATCACACCTCTTATCGAATGGAGGGATGAGCGGCTTGTGACGACCTATGAAAACAGCCGAGGTCTTCAGAATCTTTCCTTCTTTCTTGCTCCGCAGATACATATAATACCCGACTGGCTGACTGCAAGCGGATATCTGCAGTTCAGGGCAGAGAGAATGAGAGGAACAGGATATGATCTTCACAACAGCGCCTGGAGCGGTGACTTCACGATCCAGCTCATGCACTGGGGATTCGTGCTGACAGGCCGGTATCAACGGGCACAACGCGACCTATGGGGAGAGAAGATAAGCTGGGGAGAGGATATGAACCAGATCGACCTTTCATACAACTATGGCAAATGGCAGTTCAGAGCCGGAATCATCATGCCCTTCGGAAGATACGATCGCGGTTCAAGTCTTCTAAGCAAATGGAATACAAACGAGCAGCATACACGCCTCAATATGAGAGTCCTTTATCTGTCGGTCAGCTATAATCTCCAGTGGGGGCGACAAAAGCGTGGAGCGAATAAACTCGTCAATATAGATGCGAATGCTGACCGTTCCAATACATCCGGAAGATAAACTCAGTTTTATATTTCATGCAGGAAGGGAGTTCCCGACAGTGATACCGGGGGCTCCCGATTTTCCAGAAGAAAGCAACTACATTTGCAGGATAGATTAAAAATTAGTAACTTTGTCATAGCAAACCGTAAAGTTATAAATATAGATATGACAGAGAAAGCTAAGGAGATAGAAAAGACGATGATTGAGATGGGCGATGAGAATCAGGCCGCTCATCTGATGCGTTTCTTTAAGTGTGCCCCCGGTGAGTATGGCTATGGCGATAGATTTCTGGGACTCAAGGTGCCTCAGACCCGTTCTTTGGTGAAGGAATGCAAATCTCTTGTAAGCATAGATGATGCCGCGGATCTTGCAAAATCTGAATGGCATGAGGTACGTCTTGCCGGTTTCCTTTTTCTTATAGAGCTTTACAAGAAAGCAGTCAAAGCCAAGGACAATCAGGCTGTCGAAAAGATTGTAAACCTCTATTTAGACCTCATACCTTACGGGAACAACTGGGATCTTGTGGATCTCGTGGCTCCAAAAATTCTTGGAGAGTATCTTGTGGGCCATCCACAGAAACGAAAGATACTTGATGATTTTTCAGCTATGTCCGATAGCCTTTGGCATCAGCGTGTGGCTATTGTAGCTACATGGACTCTCATCTGTAAAGGAATCTATGAAGATGTGATGCGTATCTCAAAAGGATACCTAAATCATTCCCATGATTTGATTCATAAGGCTTCCGGTTGGATGCTCCGGGAAATGGGGAAAAGAGGAGGAGAGAAAGAGTTGAGGGATTTCCTTGACACGTATGCAACAGCCATGCCCCGCACGATGCTTCGCTACTCAATCGAGCGATTCCCGGAGCAGGAACGGCAGTATTATCTTAAACTTAGAAAAGATGATTAGAATAGGTAAATTTGAATTAGGCTTTGCTCCACTTTCGATGGTGTTTTTATTCATAGTCTTAAGCATATTTGCTATTTCGGCAGCGGTGCGTCAGGCAAGACCGGAATGGCCAATGCCGTTATCAAGCCTCATCATCATTAATGAATGCATGGCATTGCTCGGAACACTTATATACGGAATACTTCTTCATCTGACAGTCGCTCTGACGGGATGGATCCGGTCAAGAGGACTATAGCTACTTTCCGAGTCTTGAGAGGAACTCTTCGCGTTTGTTTTCGGAAATAGGCACGTATGTCTTGCCGAAGACTATTCTGTTGCGCTCCACAATCTCCACAAGAGGGATATTGACTATGAAGGAGCGGTGAACCCTCATGAATGTGTCGGATGGCAGAAGTTCTTCTATTTCCCTCAGTGTCATAAGCGACGGGAGTGGAGCTGAGCCTTTTCTAAACACTATCACCCGGTCGTTTCTTGCCTCTACATATTCTATGGAATCAAGTCTCATCTGTACTAATTGATTCTTGACTTTTATAGTGATAGTTTTCGGAGAAGCCTGATCGTGATGTGAAGATGACACGGATGAATAAGCATCGCACATGGTCTTCCACTCAAGGGCACGGCCTACAGACTTGAGAAAGTCTGAATAACTTACGGGTTTGAGAAGATAGTCGAGTGCATTTACCTTGAATCCCTGAAGAGCATAGTTGTCATAGGCTGTGACAAAGATAATCCTGCTGCCCGACGGAACAAGTGCAGCGAAATCAATGCCGTTGAGCATCGGCATATTTATATCGAGGAAGATAATGTCTGCTTTTCCATCCATAACGGTTCTGACAGCGTCAGCAGCTGATTCGTAGCATCCTATGAGTTCCAGCGACGACGTTTTGGCCACATAAGTCTTTAGAAGCTCTCGAGCGAGAGGTTCATCATCTATTATTATGCATTTCAGTTTCTTTTCCATATCTTCCGTAATTATTTTTGATCTTGATCAGACAGATTATCTAACGTCATAATTGTCCTGAAGATTGTCTGAGTGCTGAAGTAATGATTGTAAGTTCCGCACGATATTCACCGGCTGAATTCTCAGTTTTCAGACTGAATTCGCCCGGATAAAGCAGTCTCAATTGCTTCTCTATGTTTATCAGGCCAACTCCCGATATTCCTTTCTCAAGATTCTCAATATGTTCTGTCCTGCAGGAATTGCTTACCATGCAGAATAGACGATCAGTGTTTAATGTAATATTGATATTGATGAATCCATCATTGTCAATGACCGCCACATGTTTAAAAGCGTTTTCTATAAGAGTCAGAATCAGCAGGGGGGCGATGTGGAGAGTGTTGTCTTTTATCTTCGGAAGAGTGCATGTCAGTTTCACGGATGGATTAAGCCTTAGGCTCATAAGGCGAGTGAAATCGCTGATAAACTGCATTTCTTTGGAAAGCGATACGGCAGATGCCTCTGAATCGTAGATCATGAATCTCAGCATACTGCTGAGTTCATGCAGTGACTGCTGCGCTTTGTCCGGATCTATAGCGATCAGAGCATATATATTATTAAGCGAATTGAAAAGGAAGTGAGGATTCAATTGTGCCTTTAGGCTCATTAGTTCTGTATTTCGCCTCTCTGCTTCAAGCTCCAGCACTCTGCTCCTCATTTCTTCACGTGCTTTTGAAGCACGCATGGCATAGGCGAGGGCAATCGACAGGATCATCATTACTCCGTCTCTGATTATAAACCTGAGATATCCCATCAGATGTTGCCAGTATGTCATTGGGATTTTCTGAAGGTGTCGAGGTCTCGGCAGTCCTCCATGCGCCTCAATCCAGAGCGGAAGTAATGAACATAGTATGGCTACGAGAAAAATATTGATGATAAAAAACAGCAGTTTACTGTCTTTTCCGAAGAATATTTTTGGCACTATGAGAAAGTAATTCACACAGAATATCCCGGTGTAGCACGTTGCCATAAGGATATTGAACATTGTCATGTCTTTCGGCTCGCTGTCGTGCGATATAAGGGCGAGCATCGAAGGAAAATAGAAAAGCAGGAACGCCAGCAGAATTACTGCTGCTGTTCCCGCCTTTCTGTTTTTGATCTGTGGAGTCATAAGTTTCTGGGAAAATGCATAATGCCCGATTCACGGTGCATGATGGATACTTTTTATTCGTATCTGATAGCTTCGATTGGATCGAGATTCGATGCTTTAGCCGCCGGATAAAAGCCGAAAATCACTCCGATAACAGTGCAGACTGCAAACGACAGGATTACAGAAGAGGGATCGATCTGAACCGGCCAGTTGGCGAAAATCTTGATAAGCCATGTCGCGAAGCTTCCGAGGAGAATACCCAGAACACCTCCGGTCACTGATATGATGATAGCCTCGATCAGGAACTGCGTCATGATATCACGTCCGGTTGCGCCTATGCTCATACGGAGTCCTATCTCGCGTGTACGTTCTGTCACGCTCACTATCATTATATTCATGATTCCAATGCCACCAACAAGAAGAGATATCCCCGCTACAGCTGCAAGAAGCACAGTCATCATCGATGATGTGGAGGATATCATCTCTGCTAATTCCTGCATCGATCTGATATTGAAATTGTCGTCTTGATCCTGTCTGAGTTTATGACTCGTACGAAGGATCTCTGTAATTTCCGCTATAGTCTCGTCTGTCTTGTTTTCATCGATTGCAGAGGCTTGTAGACCCTGGAGATAATCCACTGCAAGCATCCTCTTCATTACGGTGGTGTATGGGACGAGAGCAAGGTCATCCTGGTCCTGTCCCATGGTGTTGTAGCCTTTTTCATCCAATACACCTATCACTGTCAGAGGAATTGATCCGAATCTGACCACTTTTCCCAATGGATCTGTTCCATCAGGAAAGAGATTGTCTACAAGTGTCTTGCCAAGCACGCATACTTTAGCTGCCGACTTTACATCTGCCTCTGTAAACATTTCCCCTTCTGCCACTTTCCTTTGGCGAATATCAAGAAACTGCGTGTTTACTCCCTGAGCTTGCGATGGGTAGTTGTTGTTGCCGTTCACCCATTGCCCTGAAGAAGATACCATAGGCGTGATGTTGGCTATTGTTGTCGACTGATTTACAATGGCATCATAATCAGCAGGTTTAAGAGTCTGCATGTCATCGCTGCTTTGTCGCACGCCTCCGCGTCGTTCAGCTCCCGGCATGATCATTATCATGTTGCTGCCCATCTCTGAGATCTGGGCCTTGATAGAGTTTTTCGAACCCTGTCCTATGGCGAGCATGGCGATCACAGCGCCCACACCTATGATCACACCGAGCATGGTCAGGAAGCAGCGCATCTTGTTGTTGCCGAGTGCCTTTATCGCTATTTTTGATAGACTTCCTATATTCATATACTTATATTTCAGTGTCAACAGGAAGATTTCTATACACTTCCTCTGCCGACTTTATGTCATGATTGTATTCGTCGCTGACTATCCTGCCATCACGAAGCATGATATTACGCGATGAGTATAGCGCGATCTCCGGATTATGGGTAACGAATATTATTGTCTTTCCTTCCCGATGCAGGCGCTGGAAAAGCGTAAGAATCGAAAATGAGGTCCTTGTGTCAAGGTTGCCTGTAGCTTCGTCGGCAAGAATAATGACAGGATTGTTGACAAGGGCTCTTGCTATTGCGACTCGTTGTTGCTGTCCTCCTGACATTTGATTGCTCTTATGATAGATTCGTTCTCCCAGACCTACTTCATGAAGACATTTTTCCGCTCTTTCCGCCCTTTCTTTAGCGCTAACGGATGAATTGTAAAGCAGAGGAAGCTCTACATTCTCAAGGGCTGTGGTTTTTGGAAGGAGATTGTAGTTCTGAAAGATGAAGCCGATCTTTCGGTTTCTGATGCGTGCTCGTTCGTTTTTACCCATTCCCTTGACAGCGATTCCGTCAAGATAATACTCTCCTGAAGTGGGAGTATCAAGGCATCCGAGTGTGTTGAGAAGAGTCGACTTTCCTGAACCGGATGTACCCATGATCGTCACAAACTCACCTTCGTGTATAGTGAATGAGACTCCTCGCAGAGCCTTCACAGTTTCGTCTCCGACCTTGAAATAGCGTTTCAGGTTTTCTATTTTAATTATCTCTTTAGCCATTATTTCTGTTTGTTTCTATTTGCGCCCGGCGGTTTTGGCATGAAGGGATTCTCTTGAGCCTTAGGTTCTTTGTTATTTAAAGTTTTTTCCTCGTACTGAAGCGCAACCTTATCGCCTTGCTTAAGTCCTGACTCTATCTGCTGATAGACACTGTTCTTCATCCCAAGTTCCACTGAAGTTTCAACGAGTTTGTTATCGCGTATCACCCATACGGTGTTTTGAACAGGGTCTTTTAGAGGCTGAGGTTTTGGAAGTTCTGAGCCTTCTGAGTCAGGCATTGGTTCGAACTTCAATGCTTTAAGTGGCACAGCGATAGCGTTTTCCAGTTCAAGCGTATATATCGAGAGGTTGGCGGTCATTCCGGGAAGAAGTTTATGGTCGGGATTGGTCGTCGATACTATGACTTCGTATGTCACTACATTGTTGGTCGTGGTCGGATTGATGCGCACTTGTGTCACCGTTCCCGTAAAGGTATCCTCTGGATAAGCATCGACTGTGAAAGTAACGTGTTGCCCCACTTTCACCTGGCCTATATCGGCTTCGTCGACTGCGCCCACCACTTGCATATGATCGAGATCTGCAATTACATACAGACTTGCTACATTCATACTTGATACAACTGTCTGGCCTTCTTCCACCTCCCTCGATACTACAATGCCATCAATAGGAGATGTGATTTCAGCGTATGTAAGGTTCTTGGCTGCCCTGACTCTGTCCGACTGACTTTTCTCATACGCTAACTTCGCAACTTCATAATCTTTTTTTGATGTCTGATATTCATAGTCTGAAATCAATTTCTCAGCATGAAGCGCCTTGTCACGCTCAAAATTGGTTTTATTGTATTCATATGTCGCTTTAGCAGATGCAAGCGTAGCATTTGCGCTTTGCAGTTCGCTCTGTAGCACTGTTTTGTCGATTTCCGCTATCAACTGTCCTTTTGTGACTTGGTCGTTGAAGTCGACATATAGATTGCTGATTATACCTGTTACCTGCGTGCCGACATCTACGGATGTAACAGACTCCATTGTCCCGGTGGCGGTCACTACCTCTGAGAGGGATGTGGGCTCCACTGTGTATGTATCCAGCTCGAAAGAAGCCTTCTCGGAGCAGGAGGTGACTGCTAATAGAAGCGCAGCCGGAAGAATAGTTTTTTTCATTATTTTGTGTATTATCGAATTTCTAATTATTTATCTCAACTTCTTGAGTGGCGTAGTATTGTATTGTTTTTTCTGCCAGAATCGCCATATACTTGGTCTGGAGGAGTTCAAGGCGGGCATTCAGTAGATTATTGTGAGCGGTAAGAAGGTCAAGTGGATTGACATATCCGAGCTCGAACTGACGGTTGACAAGATCGTCAGTGAGTTTAACTGCATTAAGCTGCGAGATGCCTGCATTATATCTTGCCTTAGCGTTGGTAGCGTCAATATAGAGGCTTTCTATGGTCTGTGAGAGGTTGTCGAGAAGTTCTTTTTTGGCTATGTCGTATTCCTGCTCTGCTATCCTTGCCTTTGCCACGGCTCTCTTTGTAGAGTTTCCGTCGTATATGGGAATGCTAAGACTGAGTCCCAGGTTTTCATTGAAATTATGGCCCATCTGGCTTGCCCATCCTGCTCCGCCTGAGTTGTAGCCTGTGCTCAGTCCACCCTGCAGAGCTATGTTCGGAAGGTTTCCTGCTTTAGCAATTTTGACATCATTGGCGTATATTTCCTTACTGAGTTCATTGCTTTTTATAGTCGGTAGCCAAGCGGAGGCTGTGTTATAGACTTCAAGTCTGTCTGGTAGTGGAGCAAGAACTTCAGAGTCAGGGAATGTTACATCGGCAACCTGCAGGTTATAGTCAATTCCGAGTTCAAGTATCTTCTTGAGAGCCATTTTTGCACTCTCATAATTGCTCTTTGCCTGGGTGAGATTATAGGCGTCCTGTGCCCTTTGGCTTTCTATTTGGGCGTAATCAACCTGCGAAGACCTTCCGGATTCGGTCAGTTTGAGAGCACGTTCTGCCTGCGCTGTACTTACTTGCAGAGTCTGTTCAGCTATTGACACAGCCTCTGAGGCGTACATTATATTTAGGTATGCCTCAAGGATTCCGAGTTTAAGTGTCTTTACCACATCATCACCTGCAAGGGATTGCTGTTGCTCCAGTATCTTGGCAGACTCCTGACGATATTTTCTTACGTTTCCTTCCCATACAGTCCAAGATGCACCGATGTTGTAAGTGCTTCCATATGAGTTTCCGCTTCGTCCGGCTCCAGGTGAAGGATAATTGGTAAGGTTCTGGTTTGTGGTGAATCCTACTGTCGGCAGCCATGCGTCTTTAGCCGACAGATAGTCCTGACGTGCTGTCTGAATATTCAGCATGGTTCGCCTTATGGCTGTATTAGTGGTAGTAGCCCATTCGACACAGTCATCGAATGTCCAGATCTTATCGTCTGCTCTCAATGCGGGCGGGCACATCGTGATGCCGCTGAGAAGAAGAATCAGACTGCATTTTTTTATCATAACTGTTTTTGGATATAGTTTCGATGTTTTCCTTAATGCAAAATTAATTCATAAGTTTCAAATAAAAAAGAAAAACCTGCGCATACCTCCATTTTTGCTGTAAAAAGCAAAAAAAGAGGGGTCGCCGCAAAGTGGAACCCCTCAAGTGTTAAAATATCTTATCAATTTTCTGAGAATGTTGATTCCAGTTTAGGAATCACAGGACCAAAGACACATCTTTCATACTTAGTGGCGAAGATCTCGAAGCATTTGTTGCAATGGATACATCTCGACTTAACGGCCTCTCCATTCCTAAGCCTCACTATGAAATCCGGCTGAGTCAGAAGGGTTCTGGAGAGTGAGACAAAATTAGTCGTCGCGAGAACACGATCAATAGTTTCCTCAGTGTAGATTCCGCCTACGAGAGACAGGGGAAGTTCCGGAAATCTTTCGCGAAGGTACTTGACTGCATCAAGGTAATAGCATTCAGCCGTACGGGGCTGTCTTGAAAAGTCAGAGCCGCTTATTTCTACAAGATCGACACCACTTTCAGACAGAGTCTCCACATAATAAGCGAGGAGTCCTAAATCGTCAATGGAGTCTGCGGTGTTGTGAGCATTCATCTTGACGTAAATCAGGAAATCGGTGCCGCATTCCTTACGAATGCCATCTATTATCTCCTTCGGTAGTCGGATAAGGTTTTCATCCGAGCCGCCATATTTGTCAGTACGATGATTAAGATCACGGTTAACCACGGCCTGAAGCAAGTACCAATGGGCAATATGAATCTGGACCCCATCGAATCCAGCCTGCTGAGCACGTAAGGCAGCCTCTATAAACCAATCTCGGATATGCTCCATCTCTTCGGTAGACAGCTCGTTGAAATCGAATGGAGTCAAGCCTTTCGGACCGGCCATAGAAATCTGCGCTATGGCAAGCGCACCATACTTATGGATCTTATCCGCCACACGCTTAATTCCCGAAATGAATTCGTCACCACCTATAGATGGCTGGGCGATGTCGGCTCGGTATTCAAGTTTTGGTGACACACTCATGTGCCCGGTAATGACTGTCCCTACATCACCCCGTCCGAGTGCATCATACATCTCTATCTCGGCATCGCTGATAGTGCCGTCGGTATTGTCAAGATGGCTGTTGGTGGCACTTCTTATAAATCGGTTCTTTGCAGTCTTGCCATTTATAATAAATGGTGAGAATTTATCAGTTGTATTCATGGCGTAAAATCATTGTAAAAGAAGTTGACGTTCCTGAGCGACGGTAATAGGAGAGGAGTGGCCGGACAGAAGCACAGTATCGGAAGGAAGGGTAAGGATCTTGTTTATTATGGATTCCTCAAGCTCCCTGCGGTTTCCACCCGGAAAGTGGGTCAGACCGGGACCATGCTGATATAGAGTGTCGCCTACAAACGCAACGTTCTCCTCAGGAGAATAATATGTAACTGATCCGGGTGTGTGTCCTGGAGTATGTATGACCTTCAGATAGAAACCGGAGTTGGCCTTGAGCCTGATGGTCTCTCCGTCGAACAGTTCCTCATAGTGTTGAACGGTCACCGGACGCCCTGAGTTTTCGCTCAGATTCAGATAGGGATCTGTTAGATAACGTGCATCCTCCGGATAGATGTAGATGGGCGCCACAAGTTTTTCCCGTAATAACTCAGCTGCCCCCATATGGTCGAAGTGGCCGTGGGTAAGGAGTATTTTCTCTATTGTCCAGCCATTCTGACGTATGACGTCGTATATCAGTCCGGCCTGTGCCCCTGGATCAATGAGGAATCCGGTTTTAGTATGATGATCAATATAGAAATATGCATTCTCTGCGAATACACCTTGCACTTGAAGTTCTCGTACCATATTTGTATTTAAGGTTTAGGTGCTTAAGTGGTTTATATGGTTTAAAGTTTTTAAGAGTAAGGTTTTAGGAATATATCAAATGATAGATTCCTAAAACCTCAAATATTAATCTATTATACGAGCTGGCATCCGTCAGGTCCACATACGTGGGGACGCTCTCCCTTTTCTTCCGCTGCCTTCTCCGCATCCTTGATGCGACGTTGGGCACGCTCAAGGGCGGATTTCATTCCCTCGATCGACATCGCCCCCGGAACGGTAAATTCACCGTTGAAGACCATATACGGCACTCCGTGTACGCCGCGCATCTGAGCCTCACGCTCGTCAAAGCGTACGTCATCGGCATATCTGTCGCTGTCGAGCACTTCCTTAACTTCCTTCTCATCCATTCCGGCTTCCTTTGCCACGGCCTCAAGCACCTTATGATCGGCAAGCACGAGGTTTTTAGTGAAGTATGCGTCAAAGAGGAGGGTATTAAGTTTCTTAACTGTCGCATAGTCATACCTGTTTTCAGCAAGTTTCATCAGCCTGTGGGCATCGAAGGTGTTGCTGTAGAGTGTGCTCGCATACTTGAAGTCTATGCCAAGTTCACGCCCGAGAGAAGAAATCTGTTCGATCTGCTGCATCGCCTGCGGCACCGTGAGGCGATATTTCATTGCGAAACGTTCGGATGTAGGACCGGTCACTTCCTTAGCCGCGGTTGGATCAAGTTCAAACGCACGGTAGTCGATCTTAACGCTGTCTGTCATACCAAGTTCCTTGATAGCTTTTTCAAGACGTGTCTCGCCGATGTAGCAGTAGGGGCAAGCGTAATCGCTCCAGATTGTGATGTTCATCATAGTTTTATTCCTTTCTTTTGTTTGCTTATTATATTTGTTTTTTATTTATGTATCAGTCAACGATTGCTTTCAGTACCCTTACGAAAGCCTCTATGTCTTTCCGGGTTGCGAGATTCAACAGCGCCTGATGACGTTCGGTGGCTATCTGCATTACGGATGGCTGGATCTCGCGTGCCTTGTCGGTCAACCAGACCCTTATGCACTTGTAGCTGACCGGTTCGGTTCTTACAAGAGCCTTTTTTGCAAGGGCAGCCACTGACCGGCAGATGGATGACTTGTCTTTTCCTACCATATCAACAATCTCGCATTGCTGCAGCCCGTCTCGTGAATAGAGCGCTCGGATGATCATGTATTCAGCCGCGGTTATTCCAAGACCCACCCGTTTCAGGGCTGCTTCAAGTTGTACTGTCAGCCGCTGAAACGCCGATCCCATCAGGCAACCCACGTAGGGCATATCGTATGTCTTTTCGTTATCCATAGTACTGAATTTCTAATTACATTATTATAACGATACAAACATTAAAATGGTTGAGTACTCAACCAATAAAATGATAAAAACCGCTATCATGAATTTCATGATAGCGGGATACTTTAGAAGATAGCAGCAAAAGCTTTGTCAGTTCATTTGTCATATTTAATGAATCGACTTTCAGAGTTGAATTTCATCTCGACGCCGTTAGATAGCTCTACCTCATAACCTGAACGATTTTTTTCTATTCCGGTTATCTTTGCGTTTTTCTGATTCTGATTTACGTAGTCGGCAATTGCTTTTGGAACAAGTGTTGCAGGTACGGAAGCATTCTGTCTGACCTCTATGTCTTTCCAGTTGCCATGGCTGTCGAAAGTCACTTCAGTACCATCTGTCAGTATCACATCATACTCCTTGATTTTACCGAAATCCTTCTCAATCTTTATATGGCTTACACCAGCCTTGAAATTATTTTTAAGAATCGTCTGTGCGGCAATCGGAAGATCTTCCTGGTTGTGCGAGTAATTGTTTCTCGCTGATGCAGAGAAAGCTCCAATTATCACCGTTAATATCACCAATAGATTTTTCATGGCCTTGAAATTTAAAAGTTATTATTTAATATTCAAACAAATAAATGAATAGAAATGTTCTAAATGATGTTTCGACTCTCTTTTATCAAGATATCTTATCCCATGTGTTCCCAGCCCCTGCATACTCTGAGTGAATTTTGTATTTCACTACAATCTATTCCTTTAATGTTGAGACGATGTCATAAAATGCACTATCATACATTATCATTTCTGCAAATCTCGTATAAATGAACCATCATACCCTGTCATTTCATCAATATTCCTTGGACTATTGATGAATTTTTATTATTTTTGCGGAGAGAAATAAATATCAAGTATGAATCTCATAGA
>JAIECF010000218.1 GCA_029068655.1 Muribaculaceae bacterium
TTCCGTTTGTGAGAGTTCGAGTCTTTCCAAGGCAACACTGATACCTTCGATGTGAATCGAGGGTATTTTTGTTTTTTTTTAATTTTTCTATGAAGAATAAAAAAATTTCCTTAATTTTGTATTTGATTTAAGCAAATGCATGATCAACATATGGCACACTTGAACATTCTCGGTATGGGCGTAGCTCTCGTCACACCGTTCACGTCAAATAAAGAAATTGATTTTCCAGCCCTTGAAAGGGTTATCGACCATGTAGTGGACAATGGCGCTGACTTCCTCGTAGTGTTAGGCACTACAGGAGAGACACCGGCTCTTTCCGAGGAGGAAAAGAAGAAAATCAAAGATTTCGTAAAAGAGAAGGCTTCCGGAAGGCTTCCTCTCGTAATAGGAGTAGGGGGCAACAACACCGCTGAGATAATAAGACAGCTTAAGGAAGAAGATCTAAGCGGTTATTCAGCCATTCTTTCAGTTGTACCACCCTACAACAAGCCCTCTCAGGAAGGCATCTTCCAGCATTTCAAGGCAATCGCAGAAGCCTCTCCCCTTCCTGTAGTATTGTATAACGTGCCAGGGCGAACCGGAGTAAACATGACTGCTGACACTACACTACGACTCGCGAAAGAGGTGTCAGGAATAATCGGTATCAAAGAGGCTTCGGGTGATATCCACCAGATACAGCGTCTTCTCCGTGAAAAACCGGAAGGATTCACTGTCTTAAGCGGCGATGACGGAATGACTTATCCTTTGATGGCGCTTGGAGCCCAAGGTGTGATCTCTGTTCTTGGGAATGCTTACCCCAAAGAGTTTGCCGAAATGGTGCACCTCTGCCTTGAAGGCAACTATATAGAGGCCGTAGACGTCCACTTCAAGTTTCGCGACATGATAAGGCTTCTCTTTGCCGACGGGAATCCAGCGGGAGTAAAATGCGTTATGCACGATATGGGACTTATTGAAAACGAACTTCGCCTACCGCTTGTGCCGGTAGGAAACTCAACAGCAGTGGATATTCTCAATTGGGTCAATAAGCTTAAATGATAGATAAGGCAACCGTACAGAAGATCACTGATGCCGCTGACATCGTGGAGGTGGTAAGCGACTATGTGCATCTTATAAAACGAGGCCGCAACTATGTAGGTCTCTGCCCTTTTCATAATGAGAAGACTCCGTCTTTCTCAGTCAACAGCGTAAGGAATTTCTGCTATTGCTTTTCCTGCAAGAAAGGAGGATCCCCTGTAAATTTCATTATGGAAAAGGAGGGTCTCACCTATCACGACGCCCTCCTGCACCTCGCATCAAAATACAACATAAAGGTTGAGGAAAAGGAACTTTCCGATGATGAGAGACGGCAGCTCAACGAGAGGGAATCACTGTTGGTTGCCAACGAATGGGCTGCCTCACGAATGGAGAAGGACCTTCGGGACACCGAAGAGGGTCGATCTGTAGGACTGCAGTATCTGTATCAGCGAGGAGTGACAGAAGAAGCCATTAAAAAATTCAGGCTCGGCTATAATCTCGACAGCGGACATGCGCTTACGGATGCAGCAAAACTTGATGCGATGGATATCAGCAGTCTTTCCCAGGTGGGAGTGCTGGGGGAGTCTCAGAAGATGCCGGGCACGTATTACGACCGTTTCCGCGGGCGAGTGATATTCCCGGTATTGAATGCCTCCGGAAAGGTAGTGGCTCTCGGAGGCCGCGACCTTAAAGGGGGAATGGCGAAATACATCAATTCTCCTGAATCCGCTATATATAAGAAAAGCAACGAACTTTATGGTATCTTCCAGGCCAAAAGCGAGATAGCGAAGCAGGACTGCTGCTACCTCGTAGAGGGATATATGGATGTGATCGGCATGTGGCAGGCCGGAATGGAAAACGTAGTGGCCTCATCCGGCACAGCACTTACCGACGGACAGATAGCGATGATACACCGGTTTACCGACAACATCACGCTCATCTATGATGGTGATGCTGCCGGCATCAAAGCATCCCTAAGAGGCATCGACATGCTGCTGGCCCACAAGATGAACGTCAAGGTCCTTCTTCTTCCAGACGGCCATGATCCGGACTCCTTCGCGCGCGCCAATACGCCGGAAAATTTCAGGAAATATGTCCAGGAACATGCCACCGACATTATACGCTTCAAGGCGCAGGTGCTCCTGAAAGACATAGGCAATGACCCGCAGAGACGAGTCAACGCTATCCAGAGCGTCGTTCAGTCGCTTGCGCATATCCCGGATAAAGTGAAACGAAATGTCTATGTGCAGGAATGCAGCCGCATTCTTGGCGTAAGTGAAGAAGTGATCGAATCGGCCGTGGAGAAGTCGCGAAGCGACGTCATGGAGCAGCAGCGACATCAGCGACAGAGCGGAGAGATCGACAGGATGAAGCAAGATGAGCAGAATCCACAACCGGACCTGAATAAACAGCTGAGACCTTCTAAAGGCCGTGAGATAACGGAAATGTATCCGTTTTATCCATTTGAGAGAAATGTGGTCTATCAATGCGTACGCTATGGAATACTGGATTTCTGCGAAGTGGAGTTTGACGACGGCACAACCGATATGATAAATGTAGCTGAGTTTGTAGCGGAAGAGATTCAGGATGATGAGATTTGGTTCACTTTCCCGGCCTTCGCCAAGACATTCAACCGCATTCTCGACCTCAAGGAGGAGTTCTTGAACGACAGGGTAGCCTTTAACGTCAATCTTGAAAAGGAAAAGAAAGAATTGTTGAAATCAGGCTATGACGAGATCGCCTCCAAAAATATGAGCATGGAGGAGATACGACGGGCCGAACGCATGCTCGACGAACGAGTGAACGACGAGATGGCGAAACGAAGATTTGAGTTTGCAAGATACTTCGTAGAGCAGAAACTGTCGAGTCATCACGACGATGATGTGCGGCGCACAGTGACCGAAGCTATGAACGAGGAACAGCCGCTCAGCAATATCTATCTGCGCAACAATCCTGTAAGCGAACGCAAGATGGAACTCGACAGAATGCGTATGCTTGTTCCCCGCGGGGTGCTCGAATGGAAAAATGAACTCTTAAATCAGAGAATAAGAGCCAAGATGAAGCAACTCGACAGTCTTCTGGGACATGCAGAACCAGCAGAACAACAGAATATCATCCTGGAGATCCAGGCCCTTATGGAAAAACGCGGGCAACTTGGGAAAGTGATGGGCGACCGGACAATAGGCACAAAAATTAAATGAAAAAAACGGACTCATAATGTAAGTTTTCCGGTAATCCCGCGTCTAATCTTATAGAACAACAAACCAGCATCTACTATGAACATTCTTGAAGTAGAGAACCTGACCAAATGCTTCGGCTCGCTACGGGCGCTTGACAACGTCAGCTTCGGAATACGCGAGGGGTCGATCTGCGGCATCCTCGGACCTAACGGAGCAGGAAAGACTACCCTGCTACGCATAATAAACGGAATCCTGACCATTGACGCAGGAAGCGTGCGCATCCTCGGCGAGGATGCCTCGATCGATGCGTCACGTAATATAGGATACATGCCCGAGGAGCGGGGACTTTACGACACTATGAGGATGTCGGATCAGATAATGTATTTCGGGCAGCTCAAAGGGGGCGATCCCAAACGTATCCGCACTGTGATGAACGAATATCTCGAGATGTTCAATCTAAAGGGACAGGAACGCCGACGACTTAAAGAGCTATCGAAGGGCAACCAGCAGAAGGTGCAGATCATATGCACTCTCGTACACGAACCCAAGCTCGTCATACTCGACGAACCATTCAGCGGCTTCGATCCCCTCAACGGACAGATTCTGCAGCAGATTCTTGAACGATTGCGCGAGAAAGGATCGACCATCATCCTTAGTTCGCACAACATGCCTGCCATTGAGGAGATGTGCAGCGATATCGTACTTGTAGACCATGGTCACATACTTGTAGCAGACTCAATGACAAACGTCAAGGAAGCGCATAAAGACAATACCATACTCCTCACTACATCTACTGAACTTTCGCAACCACTCCTACTTTCGACGGGAACAGTGACGGACATAGAGAAAGTTGACAATCTCAACTGGCGTCGAGGGTTTGCTTACCGCCTGAAAAGAAATCCTTCAAGCTCCAACAATGATGTGCTTGACTCCGTGGCCACCCAGAGTCAGATACTGCATTTCGAGGAAGCCCTCCCCTCGCTCAAGGATATCTTCATCTCCTATACCTCACAATCGACACCACAGCTCACTAACCCTACCACACCTCAAACAAACACTCCTTCAATCACGATATGAACAAGCTTAAACTTATAGTGACAAATGAATACAAGACGGCCGTAGGACGCAAATCATTCTGGATAATGACTTTCGTCTTCCCGTTGCTGATGGTGGCTTTCGGCGTAGTAATGGGTTTCCTCATGAACGATTCAGACTCTACAATGTCGGTAATGGACTCAATCAACGATAAAACAGGCATCACGCCAGATGAAGACACCATGACCGCCGCCAAGGCCATGGCTATGATGGTCGGCGTCTTCCTGACTATGGCAATGATGATCTGCGGCAGTCAGATAATGCAGATGGTGCGCCAGGAGAAAACCAACCGAATCATGGAGTTCCTGGCTACATGCGTGACCGGACGAACCATGCTTACAGCAAAGATCATAAGCGTAGCCCTGATCTCCCTCACACAGGTGCTTTTATGGGTGGCTTGCTTCGTGGTGTTCGGACTCGGTTTTGTCATAGTTCTTGACATTGATATTTCCTGGAGCTACCTGCTGCATCCACTGGTATGGAAATCTATCTTATGGTCGTTCCTCTACTTCGCGGGGGGATTCATGATGTTCAGCGCACTCTTCGCAGCTTGCGGAGCGCTGACCGACAGCAATAACGAAAACCAGCAATACCTGTCGATACTTATGATGTGCGTACTCGCCTCTATGTATATCGGCATGTATGCCGTAGACCATCCTACATCAGTGCTGGCTCAGGTATGCGCATATTTCCCTCTCACCTCACCTACAGTAGGCGCGGTCAACGCCATCACAGGGGAGGTGCCGCTTTGGAGCAGTATACTCTCATTGATAGTGCTTTATGCATGCGCATATGGGGCTATAATAATAGGCGGAAAAATTTATGCCTCATCGATGCTGCTTAAAGGCTCATCGCTGACCCCCAAGGCCATTATGGCCTTCATCAAGGCAAAATGACCAAACATATCCTTCTATATCGGCACCCCGCCTCCACACATCAGGAGACGGGGTGTGTTTTGTTAAAAAAGAATAAAGAAACCTCCAAGCACATTAAAACTCACTGGGAGCTCTTGCAAATTTGACATTTTTTGATTAATTTTGCAATATGAGACAGAATGTGGCTATCGCGTTCTGTCATTAAAAGACTTCGACACCATGAGCAATAACTGGAACTATCAGCCACTTACACATCAGGAGCAGGAGAAAGCCGATGCTTTACTCCCGGTCTGTGGAGGGATCGCACCCATCCCGGAGTTACTGATGCGCCGCGGTGTCACTACTCCTGAGGAAGCCACCGGCTTCTTCTCACCATCACTCGACGATCTGCATGATCCTTTCCTGATGCCAGACATGGACAAGGCGGTCAACCGTCTCAACAAGGCAATGGGAGCAAAGGAAAGGATAATGATTTATGGCGACTATGATGTAGACGGCACAACTGCCGTCGCTCTCGTATATAAATACCTCCAGAACTACTATAGCAATATCGAATACTATATCCCTACCCGCTATGAAGAGGGATACGGCATCTCGCGCAAGAGCATCGAGTATGCTGCAGAAAACGACGTAAAGCTGGTGGTGGTGCTTGACTGCGGCATAAAGGCCATCGACGAGATAGCCTATGCCAAGCAGCTGGGCATCGACTTCATAATATGTGACCATCATGTGCCGGATGAAGAACTTCCACCCGCAGTGGCTATATTAAATCCGAAGATGCCAGGATCTCCATATCCATGTCCCCATCTGAGCGGATGCGGAGTTGGCTTCAAGTTCATGCAGGGTTTCGCCAAGAGCAACGGCCTCGGAAATCACAACGAGCTTGATTCCCTACTTGATCTGGTAGCTGTCAGCATAGCTGCGGATATAGTGCCTATTGTGGGTGAGAACCGCATCATGGCATACCACGGACTGAGAAGGTTAAACTCAAATCCTAATCTTGGATTGCGAAGTATCATCCGTCTGTGCAAGCTGACCAATAAAGACATCACCATATCGGATGTGATCTTCAAGATAGGTCCACGCATCAACGCTTCCGGGAGAATGCAGAGCGGTATGGAGGCCGTTGGGCTTCTCGTCACCCGCGACCTGCATGATGCTTATCAGCGCGGAGCGGATATCGACCAATATAACAAAGACCGCAAGGAACTTGACAAAAAAATCACGGAAGAAGCCAACGAACTGATCGAAAACAACGTCAACATCGTACATGGCAAGCGTTCGATAGTGATCTACAACAAGAGCTGGCACAAGGGTATCATCGGCATAGTTGCCTCCCGCCTTACGGAGCTTTACTACAAACCTTCCGTAGTGCTGACATATGCCAACGGCATGGCTACGGGCAGTAGCCGTTCGGTGCAGGGCTTCGACATATATTCAGCGGTAAACTCCACCCGGCATCTGCTTGAGAATTTCGGAGGACATACATATGCTGTAGGCCTCTCGCTAAAAGAGGAGAATATTCCGGAATTCAGCCGTCTTTTTGAGGAATATGTCACAAAACATATCCAGCCAAATCAGCTATGCCCGCAGCTTGACATTGATGCCGATATCACATTTGCAGATATCACGCCGGAACTTGTGGCATGGCTTAAGAAGTTCAATCCGTTCGGACCCGGCAACCAGAAACCTGTGTTCCGTACCCGCCACGTGTTCGATTTCGGCACATCCAAACTTGTAGGCAAGAATCTCGAGCATATAAAGCTTGAGCTTGAAGACGACAGCACGAGCCGGGTGATCTCTGCCATAGCATTCAATATGGCTCCATATTTCGAACACATACATGCGCATAAGCCTGTCGACATCTGCTACACAATAGAGCAGAACAAGCATCATCACACCGAATCGATTCAGCTTATGATACGTGATATCCGCATATCAAAATCCGAACTCGACTGAGAACGGGGGTAACATGCAGTTAGAAGCTATCCTCAAAAAATACTGGGGCTACGACGGCTTTCGCCCACTACAGCGCGACATCATAGAAAGCGTGATGTCGGGGTGCGATACGCTCGGACTAATGCCTACGGGGGGTGGAAAATCCATCACATTCCAAGTTCCGGGCATGGCATTCGATTCCGGCCTCACAATTGTGGTCACCCCACTTATCTCCCTGATGAAAGATCAGGTAGACAACCTTAAGCGTCGCGGAATCATTGCAGTCATGCTCAACAGCGGAATGACCGTCGTGGAGACCCGCATAGCATGGGAACGCCTCGTCAACGGTCGAGCACGCTTTCTATATGTTTCGCCGGAGAAACTGCGTAACGCCTTCTTCCTCGACAAACTGCGACGTCTGCCCGTGCGCCTAATAGTGGTTGACGAGGCCCACTGTATCTCACAATGGGGATATGATTTCCGACCATCCTATCTTAAGATCGCCGATCTCCGCAAAGTACATCCATCCGTTCCTGTTCTTGCACTTACAGCCACTGCGACTCCACAGGTGGCCGACGACATCATGACCCGTCTTTCTTTCCGCGAAGGATCAAGGAAATTCAAGATGAGTTTCACCCGCGACAATATATCATATCTTGTCAGGCCGTCGGAAAACAAGATCTACGACATATTCCATATCCTGTCGAGAACTGAAGGAAGCGGAATAGTATATGTACGCAGCCGTCGAAAGACGCGTGAAATAGCAGAATTCCTTACAGCGTCGGGAATATCTGCCGATTATTACCACGCGGGCCTCTCCTATGAGACAAAGACTGAACGCCAGAATGAATGGCAATCAGGATCAATTCGAGTGATGGTGGCCACGAACGCTTTCGGGATGGGTATAGACAAACCGGACGTACGTATTGTGCTACACTCCGACTTCCCGCCGTCGCTTGAGGAATACTATCAGGAGGCCGGACGGGCCGGACGTGACGGCAAGAAGTCGTATGCGGTTCTTCTCGTGTCGAAAAACGATAAAGGGACACTTAGGAGGAAACTGAAACTCGCGTTTCCTGAGAGGGCAGACATACGCCGTGTCTACGAAATGGCATGCAATTTCCTTAACCTTGCCATCGGCGAAGGCTATGAGAGACTCATGGAGTTCGATTTCGAACTTTTTTGCGAGACATTCCATCTTCAGCGTCAACAGGCCCTTGCAGCGTTTCACCTTCTATCGCAAGCCGGATATCTTGACTATATAGAAGAAACCGAAAGCATGTCGAGAGTTTTGATCACGGTAGACCGTGAGGAACTTTATCATATCGACGCATCGCCTGAAGCAGACCGTACGCTTCAGTGCATGCTACGTCAATATCCCGGTCTTTTCGCAGATTATGTCCAAATCAACGAGGGACGACTTAGCAGAGACACAGACCTTGATCAGGAGACTGTCTATAAAGCCCTCCTTGAACTCAACAGGAAGAAAATACTCATTTATGTGCCGAGACGGCGCACACCATATATCTTTGTCCCGACATCAAGGGAGGAAAGCCGATATGTGCAGATAGGTAAAAATATCTATGAGGAGCGATTTGAGGTGATGTCGCAACGTGTGGAGGCCATGATCGACTATGCATATGAAGACGGGAGCTGCAGAGTGAGCCGCATGCTTGCATATTTCGGAGAGGAAAAGGCTTGCGACTGCGGCAAGTGTGATGTATGCCGCAGCCGAAAGAAATCCCCGTCGCATATCTCGAAAGAAGATATGATAGGCCGAGTGTGGAAATACATGCAGATGTATCCATCCGGAATCACCCAGACCATTCTGGAGCGAAACTTCACGCCCTACGACCGACTGGCAGGAGAAGCACTGCGTTACCTTGTGGAAGAGGGTTTTGCAGTTGAGGATCATGCAATATACCGACTGACCGAATATTCAGGAGAATAATATGGTAGGACTCGCTGATTGCAATAATTTCTTCGTCAGTTGCGAACGTACACTAAATCCGGCTTTGGAAAACCGTGCCGTAGTGGTTCTCAGCAACAACGACGGATGTGTCGTAGCACGAAGCAACGAGGCAAAACGTGCCGGAATCAAGATGGGACAGCCGGCATTCCAGATAAAAGACCGTATACGCAGCGGCGAGATAATCGCTCTTAGCGGCAATCACCTGTTATATAGAGCTATCAGCCTTAAGGTGCACGATATTTTCCGTAGATATGCACCAATGACACTTGATTACAGTGTAGACGAGGCATTTCTGCTTATGGACGGCATTCCGGATTCCCAGCTCCGTGCAATAGGCGAGGCCATCGCAGCCAACTGCTGGGACGAACTTCATATTCCGGTGACAATAGGTTTTGCACCAAGCAAGACTCTGGCTAAAATAGTATCGGAGAGCTGTAAGAAACGGGGACGGAGAGTAGGAGTACTTCTGGATGCAGAAAATGCGCGCGAAGTAATGCAAAAAATGTCAATCTCTGACTTATGGGGAATAGGCAGAAGACTATCCAAACGACTTTATACATGCGGAATATATACCATTGCAGATTTTGCAGACAAGGATCTTGGTTGGATACGGGCCACTCTCGGCATCAACGGAGAACGCTCATGGCGTGAACTTCATGGTGAACATTGCATCGAACTGAACCACGTCCAGGCTTCACTCCAGGATTCAATCAGTGAAAGCCGCACATTTCCGGAAGATGTAGATGACTATGATTATCTTAGAGCCCGTATCGCTATATATGCTTCTGACTGCAGCAAGAAACTTAGGGCCATGGGAGGAGCGTGCAGACTTGTCGGAGTAGTGCTCGAGACCAACAGGTTTCATACAGAGCGTGGCATCGCCCGTCCGGAAGGATCCGTGAGATTTGATGTTCCCACCTGCGATACCGTTAACATCAACCATGCAGCCATCACTATACTCGACAGGATATTCATACCTGATGTAGCATTTAAGAGGGCCGGGGTATGGCTCGGAGATATCGTACCCTCTCAATCGGTAGTTCCTTCTCTTTTCGATTCTCCGGAAGCCATACAGGAAAAGACCATGCGCACACACCTAATGAAGGCGATAGACAGCATAAACCTCGGTCCCGGTATGCCCGTCCTCAGACTCGCATCCCAAATCACACAAGGCCATCCCGGCCACAACGACGGCTATTCCAGCAGTTTCCAGGCCCCGGGTAAATAAAACAGGATCTTTTTTATTCAATCTACTACCGTAATGTCACGAAAAAACGTTAAATTTACAGATTAAACATGAAGAGCATGAAAAATATAAGAAAAGATTATCAGAGATATTCAATACAAGCTGGCTTTGTGATGATTCTGATACTCACAGCAATTATTGTTACCTCATGCCGATGCGGACGCCACAAGGGACATCAGATAGATCTTGACGGGATGCATGTGCAACTTCCTGACACGCTTAGAGTAGGAATGCTCAACTCTCCTACCACATATTTTAACTATCGCGGCACTCCCATGGGTTACGATTACGAGCTAATGGACCGCTTCACAAAGTTCTACGGATTACAGTTCAAGGTCATGACCGGAGGCACTATATCAGAAATGATACAATGGCTTGATGAAGGAAAGATTGATATTCTTGCGAGTCCTGTACCGGTGACTGCCGAATTTCAGGACCGGGCTATACTATGCGGTCCACGCAACGTCAGCACCCAGGTACTTGTACAGAAAACAGAAGTTCCGAAGGATTCAGTGATAAAGGATGTTACAGATCTCGTAGGACGTGAAGTAGCCGTACAGAATGATTCAAAATACTTCTACCGGATGCAGAACCTCAACGCAGAAGTAGGAGGAGGAATAAAACTCACTACCGTATCAAAAGATACCATAACCGATGATGACCTTCTCAATATGGTATGGAAAGGAGAAATACCCTTGACTGTAGTGGATTCTGACGTAGCAGAAGCAGCACTCTCCTATTATCCCGGACTTGACATATCCGTAAAGGTGAGTCTTGAGCAGTATTCAAGATGGGCTGTCGCCACCGGCTCTCTCGGCATAGCCAAAGCACTCGACAGATGGTTTGCAGATGAGAGAGACCATGAAAAGGAGTTATTCAGGAAATACTATCATCTCTCAAAACTTGAAGTTTTTGACACGCCGGACGACAGTCTCGAAGATTTAAAGACACTGACATTCGACAATGGACAGATATCACCCTATGACCAGATATTCAAGGCTGCAGGAAAGAAATCAGGACTGGACTGGAGGCTCATAGCCGCCATAGCCTATGTTGAGTCGCACTTCGATGCCGACGTCACAAGCTGGGCGGGTGCACTCGGCATCATGCAGGTGATGCCACGAACCGCTGAATCGCATGGCTACACACCGGAAGAAATGCTTAATCCGTCGAAGTGCGTCGAAGTGGCTGTAAAGACGCTTTCAGACCTTAACTCAATGTTTCAGAAAAGAGTGCCGGACATTACAGAACGGGAGAACTTTATTCTCGCGTCGTATAATGCCGGCCCCGGGCATGTGCTCGACGCCATGGCACTGGCAGAAAAATACGGATTAAAATCCCATAAATGGGACGATAATGTCGAAGTAGCGGCAATAATGAAATCCAAACCCGCTTATTACCACGATCCAGTAGTGAAAAACGGCTATTTCCGCGGTAAGGAAACTGTTCATTTTGTCCATAAGGTGCAGTCGGTCTATACATATTTCAAAGACAGGACTTAGCTCGAGAATGAAAGGAGTGGAATATATTAAAGACTGTTATATTTTACTAAGCAAAACACGATCCAAATAAAAAAGGATCGTGTTTTTTTGTCAGATTATCAAATCTTTATTATCTTTGCGTTGTAATACTTTTTTAATACTCTATTCGAATAGACCTTATGCGAAAAAACCTAACGACAATGCTGACTTCGGCACTTCTTGCCGGGTCGGCCACATTCGGCCTCTCCGCACAGGTGACACTCAATTTCGATGCCGCTAAACGCGGGCCTATGATAAGCCCTCTGCAATACGGTATCTTCTATGAGGAAATCAACAATGCCGGCGACGGCGGACTCTATGCCGAGCTAATCCGTAACAGATGTTTTGAAGACGCTTCCGCTCCAGACTACTGGTCGGCCATAGGAGGCGCGACGATGACCATTACGAGGAGTGGTCTGATGAATGAAAACCGGAGAGCTGCACTCAACGTCAAACTCAACGGAGCTAACGAAGGTATATCCAACACTGGCTACTGGGGTATCCCGGTAAGAGGAGGAGAGACATTCAAGCTTACCTTATGGCTGAAAAGTGACAACGGCTACAAAGGGCAGGTGACTGCAACTATTTCTGAAAATGGAAGCACTGCCGCATCCGGTTCAGCTGAAATATCTCTCGACGGCAAATGGCAGAAGATATCCATTCCTGTCAGCGCACCAGAGACCGCCCAATATATCGGAGATGGCAAGTTCAACCTCACTTTCAGCAACGCGGGATCCCTTACGGTAGGAATGGTCAGTTTATTCCCCAAAACTTACATGGACAGAGAAAACGGCTGCAGAATGGATCTGGCAAAGATGCTTGAAGGACTGCGGCCTAAATTCGTACGTTTCCCCGGCGGATGCTACATCGAGGGGGACGGAACGCTGGAAGGACAGCGTCGCTTTGAATGGAAGAAGACCATAGGTCCTATTGAGCAGCGACCGGGACATTTCAATGCTAACTGGGGTTATCCCTCGACCGATGGACTTGGGTTCCATGAGTTCCTTCAGCTCACTGAGGATTTAGGTGCCGAACCACTCTTCGTAGTCAATGTAGGTATAGGTCATGGATGGATTAAGGACTATACCGATATCGACGAATATATACAGGAAGCTTTAGATGCCATAGAATACTGTAACGGAGACGTCAACACCTTCTGGGGTGCGAAACGTGCGGAGAACGGTCACCCCGAACCTTTCAACATGCGACTGCTTGAGATCGGAAATGAAAACTACAACTTCGACGATGACAGAAGCGACCATTATCCGGAACGCTACAAGGCATTCTATGATGCCATAAAAGCAAAGTATCCCGAGATAACCCTTATAGGAAATGTCGAGGCCTGGGGAACGGATGATCCTTCATGGCGAAACTCATTCCCTGTCGAGATGGTTGACGAACATTATTACCGCAATCCCAAATGGTTCGAATCCCGATACAATAAATACGACTCATATGATCGCAATGGTCCCAAGGTTTATGTCGGGGAATACGCTGTGACAGATGGCTTCGGGACAAACGGACATCTTCGGGCTGCTCTAGGGGAAGCAGTCTATATGCAGGGCCTTGAAAACAACTCGGATATTTGCGTCATGGCCTCCTATGCCCCAATTTTCTATCATGAGGAGCGTGGTGGAGGCTGGCTCCCTGACATGATCCGCTTCAATCATGAGTCGAGTTTCGGCACGCCTTCATATTATGTTCAGAAACTAATGCCTCAATATCTCGGCAAGCAGAATGTGAAATGGACAGAAGAAGGAAACCTCGTCAACGGCGAGGGCAACAAGATCGGGCTGTCATCATGGTCCACTACCGTTGCCTACGACAACATCAAGGTGACAGACACACAAGGAAACGTGTTGCTTCAGGAGGATTTCTCAGGAAGCGCTGACAACTGGGATCTTCCTTCTTCAGGTTGGAGCATAAAAGACGGCCAGCTCTGCCAGAATAACAGTACGGAGCAGGGACGTATAGCTTTCTGCAACAGTGTGCTTCCGTCAAGCTACGTTTTAGAACTCGATGCCACAAAGAAATCGGGTGCTGAAGGTTTTCTCGTAGCAGTAAACCTCACTGACCGTGACAACTACATATGGTGGAACATCGGAGGATGGAACAACGGCCAGCATGGCCTTCAAGTATGCACAAATGGTGCGAAGTCTGATTATGATCTCAAATCCGGCAATATAGAGACAGGGCGCACTTACCATGTGCGTATGGAAGTGGAAGGAACACGCATCAAATGCTATCTTGACGGACTACTCATCCACGACCTTACACTTCCTGCCGACAGAAACATCTATGTCTCATCGTCGATCGATGATGAAAATAATGTGATGTATGTAAAATTGGTCAATACACGAGAAACGCCTTCTGAAATAATTCTCAATATGGCCAATGCCAGAATACTTAGCGCTGACCTTAACCTTCTGACATCTGCTTCAGATACAGATGAGAATACAATGGAGAATCCTTACAAAGTAGCTCCAGCATCAGCCAATACCATTTTTGCTGAAGGTAATACACTTAAATATGAGGCTCCTGCATATTCTCTTTCCATCATGACAATTGCGCTGGACGATATCGAATATACTCCTGCAGTAGGTAAGACTGCTACAGAGGCTCAACTTCAGACACTCAGGGAAGAACTCTCCTCTATCTCAAAGAAACTAAGTTGGCTGCATCAGTCAACCTCTCTTCCGGTGATGACTTCCTCCGGTGTCGAACTTGAATGGACTGCGCCAAATGATGTCTCAGGAATAACCGTGACCTCAAACCGCCATTCTGCCCAGCTTGAAATAATAGCTCCTAACACTACGGATAAAACCGTAGATGCAGGAGAAATTATTGCCAACGCTATATTCCCCGATGGTGCCGTCGGAACAGTCTCAGTGCCGGTAAGTCTGGCAGAAGCGGACACTTGGTACGGCTACCTCTACACGTATATGAATTCTGAGAAAGAGATCACCAATATGGCTCTCGGCTCCAAGGAAGGTATGGGCAAAAGTTTCGAGCAACTTCTTGACGGAGAAGAAATATTCAATACGGCTGAACTGGCAACGATCGAGGGAGGAACACGCGACGCGTATCTCGGCCGAGGACGGAACGAACATGAATATTTCATGACTACAACCGACATGTGTAACGCCAATAGCGGCATGTGGAATAATTTCGGAATAGATCTTCTGCGCAGTAACGATCTCGTACACTGGGAAAGCTCAGTATTCGACTTCCGTAAGGGAAAATCCATCTTCTCAGATAAAGACGCGACGACCGACTGCTACAAGACAGATGAAGAATACGCAAAGATTGACCGTGTATGGGCTCCTCAGTTCATATGGGATGCAACAGCCAACAACGGAGAGGGAGCATATCTTGTATATTACTCTCTTCTTTCGGGCAACGAATGGGACCGTTACGACCGCATCTATTATTCTTATGCCGACAAAGAATTCAAGACCCTTACCCAGCCACGTCTGCTGCTGGATCCGGGAGTGTCGCTCATAGACGCAGACATCGTCTACAACGATTATGACGGATTATACCATATGCTCGTAAAGCGTTCCGGTACAAGTACCGCTAACACAGGTATATATGAATATACGTCGTCTGCACTTACGGGTGCTGAATGGAAGGAGATAGGACGGATGGAAAACCAGAACACCACAAGCATCGAGGCTCCGACCCAGATACGTCGTATCAACGAGGATGTCTACAACATGTATTTCATGCGTTACGATGTTGAATACAGCTATAAAGTCGCTGATATGGACCACGACGGCCTTAAGTCCGGTCTGCCGGTCAGGGTCGCTGGTACAGGTGCTTTCCAGCACGGATCCGTCATCTACATAGACAAGGATGAATACGACATGCTGCAGCTCTACAGTACAGTCAAGGGTCTTCTCCGTCAGGCTAAGGCAGCTCAGGAAGCAGGCTCCACAGCAGCTTTCAAAGAAGCCATTGACTATACCGAGACTGTGATCGCCGACAACCGCACAGTCTCTTCCCTTCTTGAGAATCTTCCGGCAGCCTACGATATGCTCGTAGAGGCTACAGGCAAGTACCTCGCAGAGGGAGAAAGACTTGACAACGGATATATCGATATCACACGCCTGCTTCAGAATCCAAGCTTCGACAAGAATGACAACACAGGTTGGAGCGGTACTTCCTTCACTGCAGTATCACACAATGTCGCTGAACATTTCAGCCGTGTATTTGATACATATCAGGTGCTCAAGGCTATGCCTGCGGGTAGCTATCGATTCGAAGCGCAGGTATTCTACCGTTACGGACTCCCTGGTTCGGCACAGCCTGCCCACAAAGAGGGAACAGAAGAGATACTTGCATCGCTCTATATAAACGAAAGTGAGAAACCGGTGATGTCGCTCTATGATGAGGATTATTCAAGATATCCGGACAATATGTATGAAGCAAGTACGGCATTCAACAACGACCATAAGTATACCGACAATGCCGTAGAACTTATCATGCCTGTATCCGGAGATATTCGTGCCGGTATCCGCAAGCTTACAATGGTTGACGGCGACTGGACCATCTTTGATAACTTCCGTCTTTACTACAAACCGGAGCTTACCTCTGTATCCGAGATTGACGTTGATCCTGAAACAATAGTCAACGTATACTCGACCGACGGAACAATTGTGAAGGCCAACGTAAAGGCAGCCGATGCCACAGAAGGCCTCGAAAAGGGAATTTACCTGATAGGCAATCGGAAATTTGTCGTAAAGTGACAATATTAATAAAATTTAGTAAAAAATAAAGAGAGCGGGCCACGTCAAAGGTCCGCTCTCTTCATAATAAGAAACCTAATCGTTCGACTTCATGGTTTGATCACTATTCCTTCAATCGTCCAGTTTTCGTTGGATAAACTTTCATGAAAGTCAAACTTTCCGATAAAATGTATGAAATTCATACACCATCGTGCGTGATTTTCATACATTTTCAAAGTATGTCAATTACTTGCAGAGGAGCGAAAGGAGCCACATTCGCTGTTCCCGCTGATACTGGAGTTCGAGAAGATCGAGATGAGCCTCGCTAAACCAGCTTCTTTCCTGAAGATAGTCTGTAAGTGACAACTCGCCCCCTCTGTAGGCTTTCAAGAGAAGGGTATTATAGTCGGTGGTTGCAAATACTTCCATAGGAACCTTCAGAGCACGGTCGATGAGCTGAACCTCATCGTACAGAGCTGTTATCTCCGATTCTACCTTGTCGGTGGTGACAGTCACCTGATATTCCGCAACAGCTTTTGCCGCTTTGGCAGCCTTGACCTTTCCGCGGTTGGAAAATAACGGAATTGAAACTCCGAGGGTTGCCCCATTGAAATGCATGGCATCCTCGAAATCGTGGTGGTATCCGACCGAGATACTTGGCAGTCCCTCGGCTTTTGCAACCCCAATGGTGTGATCTGCAACATCAAGTGCTGAAATAGCCTTCTTAAGTTCAGGATTAGTCCGTGCCTCCTCAAGATACTCTTCAAGTGAATGTGTGGGTGTCATTATCCATTCCCTATCGATGCTGTTGAGAAGCGCCGTACAATCATAGCCCCCGTTAAGTGTCTTAAGATTACCTTCGCTTCCGCTCTTCTCAGCTTCGAGATTTGCGATCAGCGTATTGACTCGACCCTGCTCAAGCGTGATCTTTGAGAGGTCAAGACGTGACATCTGCCCTCCTTTCGTAGCTCTGACAGCAGCACTATGCAAAGAATCAGTTGCAGACTGGATATGCCTCATCATCTCTATCCTTCGCTCCGCATAAAGATATGTGCCTATTTCCTTTAGGATCTCCACATATTTTTCATAAACACCAGCGTCAGCCTCAGCGGCGTTGGCATTCCTCAAGGCCTTTCCGAGTTCACTACGCGATCTGTAGACACCAGGCCATTCCATTTCGTAACCAATACCTACACTCCACCGATTATCGACACCTTCCGGCAAGATCATATAGTCACCTTCGAGCTTTGGATCCGGAGCATTGGCGATAGTATGGGTTTCAAGGTCTTTGGCATTCTGTGCAATGGAAATCTGCAGTCGGTCACCGTTACGGCTAAGAATCGAATTGGCCGCTTCCTGCGGTGTTATGGCGAAAGCGCCGGCCGTCCCCAGAACAGCCGGCATCATCACGATGCTAAATATTTTCTTCATGTTCAGTTATATCGTTTATAGTAGCTTTAGGAAACCGATGATTTCCGCTGTTTTCTTTCTTGAATACTCCGGTAAAACACCGGTACAATGAAAATGTTTAGAAACGTACTGCTTATCAATCCACCCAATATCACGATAGCAAGCGGAGACTGGATCTCATTTCCGGGCTCTCCTCCCCTCACTGCAATCGGAACAAGAGCCAAAGCAGAAGTCAGAGCTGTCATGATAATTGGAAGAAGTCGGTCAGCCGAGCCTTTCCTAACGGTCTCCTCTATACCCATCCCCTCACTACGAAGACGGTTATAGCGGGAAATAAGCAGCATTCCGTTGCGGGTGGAAATACCCATAAGAGATATGAAACCGATTATTGCAGGAATATTGACCTCTCCTGTGGTGACACGTAAGATCAGGATTCCACCTATTAGGGCAAGAGGCATATTGACAAGAATAGTAAAAGACTCAGCCACACTTTTGAATTCTGAATATATTAGGAAGAAAATCACTATCAAAGCAAGAATCGAAGTCAGCGCAAGCATACGTGAGGCAGCTTCTTCATTCTCAAACTGACCGCCATACGTCACAAAATATCCTTCCGGCATATCAACATGTTCCGCAATCTGACTCTTAATCTCGTCTACAGCGCTTTTAAGGTCACGACCGTCAACATTAGCTGATACAGTCAGCAGACGGCTGACGTTTTCCCTGTTGATGGTATTGGGGCCGCTCCCCACTTTCACATCGGCCACATAAGAGAGAGGTATCATACCTACATTGCTGTCGATCATAAGATCTTCAATTCGTTCTTTTGAGTCGCGACGTGAATCCTCCACCTTCACAGTAAGATCATAAGGTCGATTGCCGACGAATACCTGACTTACCACATCTCCGCCTATGGCCATCTCTACATAACGGCTGAATTCCGGAATCGTAATGCCATATTTCGCCAGCATCTCGCGGCGTGGAACTATATCAAGCTGCGGACGCGAGATTTGCTGCTCAACATTGACATCTACCACACCTTCAACTTCTTTCATCTCTGCACCAATCTGCTGTCCGATCGTATAGAGTCGATCAAGATCATCACCGAAAATCTTGACGGCAATCTGGGCCTGCGCACCACTCAGCATCGCATCAATTCGGTGAGAGATAGGCTGTCCTATCTCGACATTTACACCCGGAAGGCCGGAAAGTTTGGAGCGTAGCTCCCTCACTACCTCACTCTTGCTTCTCCCCTTGTCGAGTACATAAGGCACTTCCATCTCCGAAGTATTCACTCCGAGCGCATGCTCATCAAGTTCGGCACGACCCGTCTTCCGGGCAACATTACGCACTTCCGGCACAGTTAGGATCAGTCGTTCGGCAGCCATACCCATGCTGTCGCTTTGCTCAAGAGATACGCCGGGCATAGCGCTCACATTTATAGTAAAACTTCCCTCATTGAAACCGGGGAGAAAGCTCCTGCCGAGAGTGAAGAAGACTGACAATGAAGCAACCAAAAGCACAGCTACTCCTATAATCCATAGGCGCGGACGAGCAAGGACCTTTTCAAGACCATGTGTATAGCGTTCCCTAAGCCAGCGGGCCGTCTTAGGCTCCTTATTCAACTCTTTTTCTTCCTTTTTGGTGTCACCGGCCAGAAGATAGCTGCATAATACAGGAGTAAGTGTCAGGGCAACTACAGTAGATGCAGCGAGCGCTACGATGAAAGCTATGCCAAGCGGTTTCAACAGACGCCCTTCGATACCGCTGAGGAAGAACAATGGCAGGAAAGAAGCTATGATGATGAGAGTCGAGTTGAGGATTGGCTTACGCACTTCGCGAGAAGCCTCGAAAACAACTTTGATCACCGGAAGCTTCGACACCCCTTCTTTTTCTGCATTCTCACGCAGACGTTTATAGACATTCTCTACGTCAACTATAGCGTCATCCACAAGTGATCCTATAGCAATAGCAATGCCGCCGAGAGTCATCGTATTTATGGTGAATCCCATGAAGTAAAGGGCAATAACCGCGATGATTATAGAAAGAGGTATAGCCACCACAGATATCACCGTAGTCCTGAGATTCATCAGGAAGAAAAAGAGGACAATTATTACAAACAAAGCACCTTCAAGAAGCGACTGCTGAAGATTGCTTACAGACGTATGGATGAATTCGCTCTGATTGAATATTTCCGTATCGATATTCAATCCCTCAGGCAAAGAGGGACGCAAATTATCGAGTTCCCTGTTGATCTCTTTGGTAAGTTCTATTGACCCGGCTCCCGGCTGTTTTGTAACAGTCACAAGCACGGCGGGATGAGTCCTTAGTGTTGCGGTACCTATCTTCGGAGTCTTCGGGCCAATCTTAACTTCTGCTATGTCGGACAATTTCACCGTCTTTCCTGATTCATTTCTTACGGCAGCATCGCCCAGTTCCTCCACATCAACAGTAGAGATGACACCTTTGATCAGATATTCGTTGCCGTATTCATAGGTAATTCCTCCGGAAGTGTTTACATTCATATTTTCCGTTGCATCCGCCACATCTGAAAGTGATACTCCGAAATGACGCATCTTCTCCGGATGAAGCAGTATCTGATATTCAAGTTCCTCACCCCCAATCACTGAAACCTGGCTGACACCTGCCAATGAAAGTAACCGCGGACGAATAGTCCGGTCAGCGACACTCCGTAGCTCACCCATAGAAATGTCGTCGGCCGTCAGACCTATTATCATAATTTCACCGAGGATCGATGACTGAGGCCCCATTACCGGAGCAACGACATTTGAGGGCAGACTTCCTTCTATGCCTGAAAGACGCTCGCTTACAGTCTGACGAGCACGATATGGATCCGTATTCCAATCAAATTCAACCCATACTACAGAAAAACCGGTTGCTGAGCTGGAACGCACACGACGCACACCGGCAGCGCCATTAACAGCAGTCTCGATTGGATACGTAACAGCTCTCTCCACTTCCTCCGGAGCTAAACCAGACGCCTCTGTCATGATAGCCACCGTAGGGGCATTGAGATCCGGAAATATATCTATTTCAGTTCGAACAAGAACAAACAGGCCTGCTATAATAGTGGCGCAAGCTGCAAGAAGCACCACAAGCCTGTTGGTCAGAGACCAATTTATGATCTTATTAAGCATGATAAGGAAGAATTAATGGTTATGAGTATGTCCCGGAACAGCTGTAGCAGATGTCTCAGCCATCCTGACCACCTGTGCGCCCTTCACCACTACTTCCTCATCCGGATTAAGGCCTGAAAGTATCTCTACCTTCCGACCGTCAGATCCACCAAGAGTCACCACATGCTTTACATAATGACCATCTCCATGAGAGGCATACACGCATTTATTTCCATTGATCTCCACGATAGCCTCCTTAGGAACAGATAGAACATTGTGGCGCTCTCCCGATTTAAGGAAAACCTCGGCAAAAGCACCGGGGGCAACCTTGCCATTATTGCTAAAAGAGAAATAAACCGGAATGTAACCATTTTCTGAAACTGACGTACCGGCATTAGAAATAAGTCTGCCGTTCACATCCTCGAGGGAGATAACTTCTTCTGAAGATGAAGGCCTGAAGTTAGCTGTCTTGACTCCCGCCAGGCGTCCGATATATTTCTCGGGCACGTCAGCACGCAGAGTAAGACTGGTATTGCCACTGATCACCGCTATGCTCTGACCGACTTCCACATATTCACCGGACTTGGCGAGAAGCTGAGTGATGACTCCGGCCTTTGGCGAATTGACAGAAGCACTACCCTGTCGGGAGGTCTTCACTGTAGCTTCAGCCTCTTCATAAGCACGAAGAGCGTTGTTGAATTCTTCGGTGCTCACTATCCCGTCATCGTGTAGAGGCTTCAATCTGTCAAGTTCACGCTTTGCAGCGTTACGCACCGCCACTGCCTGCACCATGGGATCACCTCCCTGCACGTTGGAAGCAGATATTGAACCGATTGAAGATCCGGCAGATACCCTGACACCGACGTTTATGCTTGGAGATATGGTCAATATACCGTTGCGTGTAGCGGTGGCTATGCCTTCATCGGAAGCCTTAGATTCGATTCTTCCCGAGACTGCAGTCACCTCTGAAAAAGAAGATGGAACAATCTTTTCTGTCACAACTCCAAATCTCTCTGCCTGCTCTTTTTTGAGCTCTATGAGCCCACTATGGTCGTGACCGTCATGATCAGCACTATCATGATCATTGTCTCCGTGGTCGTGATCACCCTCCTCATGTATATGATTTTCTTCAGAATGATCGTGTCCTTCATGGTCATGGTCATGACTTTCTGTCTCTTCTTGGTGCCCGCTGCTCTTCCCACAGCTCACCGACGAAATACTCCATGTGAGTGCAGCTATCACAAGAAGCGGAATTTTATAATATCTTCTGTTCATTTCGTAAATTATTTTTTCTTTTGCAAAATTAACAAAAATATCCCGCAACCGAGTTGCAAAACATAAAAAAAACGGCTCCGCATGATGGCGGAGCCGTTATAAAGCCTATAAAATAAATCAGAAGGGGAAGTTGATGCCCAGATGCACATCGAAGTTGCTCGTCAGAGGATAGCTGTTCTTGTCAAACTTGAGAGCAGCATAGTCCATACCGATGAGGAAATTAAATCCTTTGTTACCAAGGCAAAGCAGAACACCATAGTTAGCGCCATAAGTTCCGGCGGCTGCGCTTAATGAAGCGGCAACTCCCTTTACCGGCTCAACATTGGCCGACAGGCGAAATTCAGTCGATGGGAACATTGAGCTGAGGCTGGTCGTGTTCATGAGGCCGAAATGCAGCTTGTCGTAATACGGGAATTTATAGTCTACACCTGCACGGAATTTACCTAATAGAGCCATGGAAGAGGAGATCGTGCCATTATCCTCAAGCTCATAGAGAGGAGAAAGGTCATCAACGAGCTTATCCCAGCTATCGCCATGGTCGCCTACACCGATAACATGATTGGCAGTCTCAAAGGAACGTGTGCCATTGGTAGAAGCCTCCTGTACTTTGCTAAAGTTGAGGATTCCCAGATCGGTAAATGCAAGAGAGAAATTGAAATCCTGCCATTCATATGAAGCTCCGAGATCAACTCCAAAACCGAAACCATTGATGCCGAACTTGATATCGTCGGTATTGACTCCGCTTACGTAACGATTGTGAGTGCGATCATTTACCTTAGTATCGTATTTCAGACCATCGAGACCAACACGGAGACGAGCGTTAGCTTTTGCTTGCCAGTTATTTTTGCCAAGAGTTAAAGTTAGATCATTGAAGTCAGCCTCTGCAAAACCGACAGGAAGAAGGAACTTCAGGCTTACACCTGCCCTCAAGCCGGGTACCTGCACGATATCTCGTGAATGATTGAGGGCTATTTCAGCATAGGCGGCTGCTTTGACATGAAGGTCCTTGATGTCGTATTCTCTGTTGCCGATTCCTTCCTTAAGAAGAGAGAAAATACTCTTGGGAAGAGCGAAGCTTGAGCTTTCCTTAATATTGATTGCTATGTTGTTGTAGCCACCGAAAGCCTTGAAACCTCCCTGGAGAACACCTATACCGACATTTTCTGAAATACGATTGACTTCTTTAAGGTTGCCGAGCACTTCCTGCGCAGGAATGTTGGGATTGGTGAAGAGTACGGTTTTATTTCCTGATGTATAAATAAGATCCGTAGGCCCTATATTACCGTTGACCCCTACGTTAAGGTTGCCGAGAGCCGGCATACCTACGTAATTATGCCGGTTACCGAAAGCTGGGTTCATCTGCCACTTCATGTTATAGTTGTCCATAAAGTAGCCTGTTGCAGCTTCCTGAGCAGACACACCCATCACTGATGCCGCTGCTAAAGAAAGAGCTATAAGTTTTCTATTTATGCTGTTCATCTTAGTTTATTGCTGAAAGTTAGAAATCCGTTTCGTAGTATCCGTCTACAGTCACCTTTATATCCTTGAGCGCTATCTGAAGGTCAGGACCTATTGCTTCAGTATTGTCAGGACTGTCTTGTGCTATAATGGCTTTAAACTTTACGCCGTCAAAATTCTTGATGGTGCCGTTGCCGATCGCCTGAATCAATAGTTCTACAGGCTCATTGCTACTGTTGGCGGAGACATGGAACTTACCGCTGTTTTCATCAACTTTGATCTCATCTCCATTCTTATCGACAGGTACTACAGAAAGCTGAACGCTAACCGGAAGGTTGGTAGAACACAACGCGTTGAGATGTATCTTTGTGATGTTAACTTTGTCGAGGTCATCACCTCCCCATCCGTCTTCTGTCGATTCATATACCACTCTTGAGAACTGTCCAAAACCAAGAGGAGCAGTAAAATCATAACTGCCGGACGCACTACCAAGATCGCCGAGCGGGAAGTCTGTAACTTCTCCCGAGAATGTTATGTCATGAATGTTAACGTGAATACTTTCGGGAAGACCTTGACCAACATAAGTCTCTGGATTCTCACCTTCCCTCAATGCTGTCAGGACATCACGAAGTCCATCGAATTTAACAAAGGTAAAGCCGCCATCGTTTGAGGGTGTACAGAATGCCAGTTTTGAATCCGTCTTATCAAGGAAGAAGGGTTCGCTTGCTCTTTCTATAGATTCATTTTTGAATTCAGAAGTAAGACTAATCTGTCCCTGACCTATCAACTTACCATTGCTTTTCTCATATACAGGATTGTGGATTTCAACAAGAATCTGCGGATTCGCTATGAAAAGCTTAGTCTCCGAGCTATCAAGAAAATCAGGAAGGTCGCTGAGGGAAATAGGAGCGATATTGATGTCGTCCATTTTATAGTCGATGTTGCCGCTGAAGCTTGCGATATCAAACCCAGATACGTAATACTCAGCCTGGATGTCGATGTTGGAAGGAAGATCGATATCATTTACCGACATTTTAATCTTTCCGGAATCTATACCGACCTTACCTTCGATACCGAGATTACCATCTACGATAGTCCCCTTGTCATCCAGATCAAGTCCTGATGCCTTTATGGTCAGAGTGGCAGATCCAGCCTCGACCGGAAGATCATTGACTATCAGCATACCGGTCTTCTGATCATAGTCTTCATTATCTGTAATAAGACCCCACGGCAGCTGGATATTAAGATCTTTGAAAGAAATACTTGCATTAGCTCCGAGCAATTCCTGTGTTTTGATTGTCAGTACAACCTTTATCTCAATGTCGTCTGCCGTCTTAATGTCCTCAAGCACCTTGAGAGCATTGTCAACACCCTCCATCTTAAACTCATAATTCTGTAAAGCAACCTGAGGAAGATCAATGGCGGGCACATCATACTGTCCCGGTACGTGTACACCTCCACCAGGAACATTTTTTATTTCAAAATCGGAGGGATCAAACGTAGGTTGATTGACGTGGATGCCCGCAATACTGAATTCTGTAGGATTGATATCTCCGTGCTTTACGATAGCATATTCATCACCCACTTTTTGGATGTTCTCGTTGTCATCGAGATTTACCACGTTTTTAAGCTTGATTTCCGAAAGATTGACGGGAACCGTCAGGTTGTCGACAGTGAACCGAGAAGTCGTGTCGATGTCGGAAAGATCATACTTGTCGTCAACACATCCGGTCATTACGGAGACCACTGTGAGAG
>JAIECF010000219.1 GCA_029068655.1 Muribaculaceae bacterium
GTCGTGAGGAATCTCCATTAACAAAAGTTAAAATTAAGAATTGTAATAAAATTTTAATCAAAATTGTGTCAAAATTGTTAAATATTGTAGTGAATTTGGCTTTTGAGAGCTAACCTGACAGTCAGAAATGTTACGTCATGCGGTATATTTCGTTAAGCGTCACAACGATTGCCCATGACTCTTCAAGCCATTCCGACCACCTGTCTGATCAACCTGAAACTGAGATCAATTATATAAATGTAGTACCTAAAAAAAACCTGCATGAAAAACGTTTGTTTTACACTCAGCCGGAAAGCGCTGATGGTTATGGTCCTGTTCCTTACCTTCACGCTGCCCGCACTGGCCCAGAAGATCACCGTAAACGGTTACGTTGATGATTCGACGGGCGAACCTCTAATCGGTGCCACCGTGATGGAAAAAGGCACCTCAAACGGCACTGCGACCGACTTTGACGGTAATTTTACGCTCAACGTCGCTCCTGACGCCACTCTCGTGATCAGCTATATCGGCTATGACACACAGGAAATTCCCGTAAACGGAAGAACTGAAATCAAGGTGACCCTTCAGGACAACGCGACGATGCTCGCCGAGACTGTCGTGATCGGTTACGGCTCCGTAAAGAAATCGGATGCGACCGGATCGGTAGCCCTTGTGACTCCCGATGAAATCGAAGCCGGCATCTCGACTTCTGCACAGGACCTTCTCGTTGGCGCAAGCCCGGGCGTGGTAGTGACGACCAACGGCGGTAGCCCTCAAGGTGGCGGTACAATCCGTATTCGCGGTGGTGCCTCTCTTAACGCATCAAACGATCCTCTCATCGTGCTCGACGGTGTGCCTCTCGTCACTGGTGACGTAGAAGGTATGAACAACCCTCTTGCAATGATCGCTCCTGATAACATCGAGAGCATGACTATTCTCAAGGATGCTTCCGCAACCGCAATCTACGGTAGCCGCGCATCTAACGGCGTCATCATCATTACTACCAAGAAAGGTAAGAAGGGTCGTCCGCAGATCAACTTCTCTGCAACCTGGAAAGTAGAGACCGCACGTAAGAAATGGGATGTAATGGACGCTTCTCAGTTTAGCGAAGCCATTAAGAATTATTGGGGTGCTGAGTCAGAGGCAGCAGCAGCGCTCGGTACTGCAGATACCGACTGGCAGAAAGAAGTGCTCCGCACTACCATCTCTCAGGACTACAACCTCAGCGTAGGCGGCACCGCCGGTTTCCTTCCTTACCGCGTAAGTGCTTCCTATACCGAAAACAAGGGTATCATGAAGAATACCGACATGCAACGTGTTTCTGCCGGATTCAACCTCAATCCCAAGTTCTTCAACGGTCTCCTCTCCATCAATGCCAACGCAAAGGGTTATTATATCCGCAACCGCTGGGGTAATGACGGAGCGATCGGTTCCGCTGTTTCTTTCAATCCGACACTTCCTGTCTACTCTAATATTCCTTCAGGCAACAGTGAATTCCCTTATTTCTATAACGGATATACTACAATTGCCGGCAATAACCAGGCATTCAATGTGAACGCGTCGCTCAATCCGGTGGCAATGCTTAACGACTATGACAACTACAGCGATGTGTGGCGTTCGAACGGTAATCTCCAGATCGACTATGCCCTTCACTTCCTCCCCGAGCTTCACCTCAACCTGAACCTCGGCTATGACGTCACCAAGTCGGAAAACCACAACACACTTACCCAGAACTCACCTTCTGCATGGAAGAACTCTCCTGACAAGAACGGTGCCGGTACATATTATGAAAACTGGTATCTTTACCGCAACACCCTTCTTGACTTTTACATGAACTACAAGAAGGAATTCGAGGCTATTCAGTCGAATCTGGACGCAATGGTGGGTTACTCATGGCAGCGTTTCGACAATATGAACCATAACAATGGTACTGTCTATACTACTATGGGCTTCAAGGCTCCGGAAAACAACGGCGGCAAACTTGAGATCGACCAGGCTTCCAAGGATAAGATCGGACATGCATCTGGCAGCGTATTCCCGTATTACAGCGGCAACCTTATGCTTATCTCTTTCTTCGGACGTATTAATTACTCGTTTAAGGACACATACCTCCTTACATTCACACTTCGTGACGACGGTACTTCCCGATTCTCCAAAGACAACCGCTGGGGCTTATTCCCATCTGTAGCTCTCGGATGGAAGATCAACAACATGCCTTTCTTCGAGGATGCATCCCAGACAATGAACGACTTCAAGCTTCGTCTCGGCTGGGGACAGACAGGTCAGCAGTCAGTAGGTGGATATTTCCCCTATATGCCTCTCTACGTACAGAGCACCGATGGTTCGTACTATCCTAACATGTGGACCGGTAATTATATCGACGGTGGTAAACTCGTTTCCAACACTTATTATCCCAATGGATATAATGCTAACCTGAAGTGGGAGACCACTACTACATGGAACGTAGGATTCGATATGGGATGGCACAATAACAAGTATACTCTTGCTCTTGACTGGTATCTCCGTGACTCAAAGGACCTTCTCGCTTTCGTAACCGCTACTCCTGGTGCTTTCACCACTAATATGCTTGACCAGAACATCGGTTCGCTCCGCAACATCGGTCTTGAGGCAACCCTCGGAATGCGTGCCATCGACACCGATGACTTCACTTGGAACACAAGTCTCAATGTTGCATGGAATAAAAACGAGATCACGAAGCTCAACAACGAAGGTACATACGTGACTGTTGGTGGTATCTCGGGTGGTAACGGCAATACCGTTCAGGTACATCAGGTTGGTTATCCCGCATTCTCTTATCTGCTCTATGAACAGATTTACGACCAGAACGGCAAACCTATCGAAGGCGCTTATGTTGACCAGGACGGCAACGGACAGATTGACTCCAACGACCTCGTGATAAAGCATTCGAGAGACCCGAAGGTGACAATGTCATGGAACAATAACTTCTCCTATAAGAATTGGGACCTCAGCTTCCAGCTCCGTGCTTCTATCGGAAACTATGTCTACAACAACGCCCTCGCAGGAAACTCGACCCTCAGCGAGACTTATCGCAACGGCCTCTCCAACCTGCTTGTGACCGACTATTATTTCCAGGGCGGCCAGACAACCAACACTTATCTGAGCGACTACTGGCTTGAAAACGCCGGGTTCGTACGTTGCGACAACATTACGCTCGGCTATACATGGCCTGACCTCATCGACCACAACCTCCGTCTCCGTGTCTATGGCGCCGTGCAGAATCCCTTCGTGATTACGAAATACCGCGGCCTTGATCCGGAAGTGTTCTCTGGTATCGACAATAGCGTTTATCCGCGTCCGGTATCATTCAATCTCGGTGTGATCGCTACTTTCTAATCTTCTCCAATTAATATCCACTTATGAAATCGTATATCAATAAATATCTTTTAGGATCTATGGCGATGGTTGCCCTTGGACTCTCTTCCTGTGTCGGTGACCTTGACCAGTTCCCTAAAAACCCCACAGACCTCACACCGGACCAGTTCGCCTCGAATCCGAAGGAATACATCGGAGGCGCACTCGGAAAATGCTACAGCGGTATCGCAATTTCCGGACAGGGTGGTTCAGGATCTTCCGATATCTCAGGTCTTGACAACGGCCGCAGCTGCTGGAGCCGTGCAATTTTCATGCTCAATGAGTTCACAACCGACGAGTGCCTCTGGATATGGAAGGACTCCGGAGTGTTTGATCTCTGCACAAGCACATGGAGCTCGAACAATGAGAACGTATTCGGCACATATTCCCGACTATACACTCATATCGCCGTCTGCAATGACTTTATCCGCCTCTCACGTAAGCTTGGAGACTATGGTATCTCTACCGGCGACGGCGCCAACCAGATATCTCAGGCCGACCTCGACCAGTTCGTACTTGAAGCACGCGCGCTGCGCGGCTTGAGCTACTATTACGTGATCGACCTCTTCGGTAATGCCGCCGACGCATGGGACAACCAGCTCACCGGTGAGGAACCTCCTTACATCACCCGCAAGGACCTTTTCGATAAGGTAACTGCAGACCTGGAGGATGTCCTCGCCAACTTCAAGGAGTCAGGAGTGTATGGCCGTATCGGCAAAGATGCTGTAGAGGCTCTTCTCGCCAAGTATTACCTCAATGCTGAAGTATGGACCGGCACTGCTCGCTGGCAGGAATGCTGGGCTCACTGCCAGAACGTGATCAACAATCACAAGGGTGGTGGCTTTGAAGGATCCGGACTCGCGATGGATTATCTTTCGGTGTTCTGTGCAAACAACGACATGTTCGCTCCCGGCGGAAGTCTGAAGGCTCAGAACGAGATCCTCTGGAATATTCCTTATGCTTACCAGGGTAACATCACCAACGCCAACGGCGAGCAGCAGAACGTATGGCTCACTCAGAGCTATGGCGGCACTTCATTCCTGATCCTTGCCGCTCTCAGCGATCAGAATACTGCAACCCCTGGATGGTTCGGTATCAATGGCCAGTGGACATGTATGCACGCCCGTCCTGAGTTCTGCGAGAAGTTTAACTTCAGCAATGGCGTAAGCCAGGACGGTAGAACATGGCTCTGGTTTACAGAGAATGATGGCTTCACTATGGCAAATTCAGACTTCTCGACTTACAAGAATGGCTACGTGCCCAACAAGTTTACAAATGTATACTGTAATAATGACGGCACGATGCCTCGATGGACAGACCCCGAGACAGGTCTTCCACGTGCAGGCGTACATGACCTCAGCAATCCGGAGAACTACGGAATCGCCACTTATGCCACATTTGCTGAAACCGATTATCCTGTCATCCGTCTTGCGGAAATATATCTTACTGCAGCCGAAGCTTACGTAAGAGGAAATGTCGGCTCTCAGACTGAGGCTCTTGAGTATGTCAATATCATCCGCCGCCGTGCAGGAGTAGGCAACTGGAATGCCGCCGAGCTTACGGCCAACAACCTTCTTGACGAACGTGCCCGTGAGCTTTATTGGGAGAACAACCGTCGTACTGACCTCGTGCGTGCCGGAATGTTCACATCACGCTACAACTGGAGCTGGAAGAATAATGTCGAAGGCGGAGCAGCTATTTCCGACCATATGAACGTCTTCCCTATTCCTACATCTGTCATCAATTCCTACGCTTCCGAGTATCCTCAGAACCCCGGATATTGATCTGAACCTTGTATGGATTTAATCTAAAAGAAAACTAAGAAATGAAAAAGATATCATTGATGATGACGCTCCTGTTCATCTTAGGAGCTACATTCACTTCCTGCAAGGAAGACACGCAGCCGCGGCTTGAAAAGCCCACGGAGTTTGTGCTCAATACTCCGCCGATGGCAAACGAGACCTATGTGCTTGAGGAGTATGACGGTACTGCTACTCAGATATATCTGACCGTCAGCCAGCCCAACTACGGACTTGGCACTGTGACAAGCTATGAGGTTCAGCTGAGCAAAACTGAGGATTTCGCTACTTATCAGAGCCTCCTTACGGTCAATACACAGGCTCAGATCCAGTGTGACGGCTACGAGTGGTCGGTTGCAATGAACGCCCTCAACGGTATCACTACCGAAGATGACGCTGATAAGTTTACCGGTGATGCTGAAGACGTATACGTACGCGTTCGCGCTTTCATTCCAAATGCTGATTATAGTTCTATCTGTTCGAATGTGATCAAACTCAATGTGCAGCCCTACTTCGCAGTGCGCGCTCCCGGCAAGCTTTACGTAATCGGTCAGGTTTCGGGTTGGGACATCAACAATGGCGCTGTATATCTCAGCGAGCCCGACAATGGAATCGGCAGCAAGATATACTCCGGCGAAATTGAGATTTCTGCTTCTGACGCGGCAAGTGGTTTCCGCTTCTATACCGAACTCGGCAGCTGGGGCAACAACGGCGAACTGCCTTCTATCGGTTCTAATGCTGATGACGGTGATAATCTCAGCGTCTCTCTCGATGACGACAGCTACTATAGCGGTCCGTGTGTCAACGGTAAGGGTAACTGGAACATCACCAACTGGCCCGGTGGCAAGATGAAGATGACCGTCGACCTCAACGAGATGAAAGTTTATTTCCAGAAAGCTAACTAATTGATAAATGGTCTCAGTCCGGGTTTCCCGGAAAGCGATTTCCGGACTGAGGCCGTATATAACACTTAAATCAATATGAAGAAATCATTAATATATTTTTCCGCTCTGTTGGCTTTCGGGTTGGCTTCCTGCGATGACACGAGTGATCTCGGCGTTATGCAGACCAATCCGCAGGAGACAGTGATGGTGAAAGACGGTGTTCAGGTTGCGCTTGTAGCTCCTGTCACCGGCAGTGCACTTGACATTGCATCCCAGCCTGAGATCATACCTGTGATCAGCTACACTGTAGACGCTACTCTGCCCGAGAACGCAACCATGGATTTCGTTATGGAGCTTGCTAAAGACGGCTCTTATGCAGGTGCTATCGAGATTCCTATGGAGAAGGTTGAGGGCGCTGACAATACATATGGCGTCAAGTCCTCATACTGGGACGATGCTTTCCGTCACCTTCTTGGCAAGGCTCCTTTTGCAAAAGACAACTACATCCGCGTGGCAGCCTACGTATGCTTGGGCGAACAGCGCAGCCGCGTCGGCGGTGCGGACGGCTGGTATGCTGAGAAATCACTTTCCGTAACTCCTGTTGACCTTAATATCCAGGTTGAGGAGGCTTACTACCTCGTAGGTTCTCTTAACGACTGGCAAATACCTACAGCAATCAAGTTCAGTCATTCCGATCTCAGTCCGTTTGATGATCCTGTGTTCACTCTTGCTATTGACGTGCCCGCCGAGCTCGAGACCGCAGGTTGCTGGTGGAAGATCGTTCCTGAATCAGCTTATCAGGCTAATTCCTGGGATGGACTGTTCGGCACGGCTACTGATGGCGATACTTCGCTTGAGGGCCTTCTGGTTGAGAACGGTCAGGCAGGCTGCCTGAAGATTGCAGGCCAGTACCTTTTCACAATCAATATGCTCGACGGCTCTTATAAGGTTTCACAGGCTATTCCGATGCTTTATACTCCGGGCAGTGGTAATGGATGGGGCTTCGCATCCGGTATGCTTGACACCTGGAATTATGCTGATTATTTCGGCTTCACCCATATGAATGGCGAGTTCAAGATTACTGACCGTCCCGCATGGGGCGGTATGGAATGGGGAGCCGGAGAAGAGGAAGGTACACTCAAGCTCGGTGGAGGCAACGTGCCTGGTCCTGAAAATGGTCTGTACTGGATGACCGTAAACATCGGCTCTCTCACATATGAGTTCCTCCCGATAAAGTCTATCGGTATGATTGGTGGTTTCTCTGACGAAAACAACTGGGCTCAGGATATCGAGTTGTCTCCAAGTGAGGACTTGCTTGTCTGGACGGCAGATGTAGAGTTTACGAATGCCAACACTGAATGGAAATTCCGTACCAATGGTGCCTGGGATGATAATCCCAACCTCGGTGCCGGCGAAGATGGTGTCCTGAGTCTTAACGGAGGCAACCTAAGTGCTCCCGGCGTAGGCACATACACTATAACTCTCGACCTCCGTACGGTACCTTATTCCTACACCGCAGTACAGAAATAATTACCACATCCTACGATACCCAAATGCCCGCCTCGGTTTCCCCGGAGCGGGTATTTTTCTTTCCCAAATGACCTTTCCCCCCTGTCTCCCCGGAGCGGCCATTACTTAGAGTCCGTGAGACAGGATTAGAAATGCCTAAAAAATCCCTGATGGACTTTTTTAGGTCGTTTCAAGTGTTAAAACGGCTCAAAAATACCCGTTTTAACACTTCTGACGGACTTTTTCGGGTCGCTTCAGCGCAATTGACCTCAAATTCGTAGGATCCTTATAATCCTGATACGTCGATGTGCCCCCAGCTCATCAGAGTTGGCATACCCGTTCGCATGCAGGATTGATTGGCTGATGCTTATGGCGGTTATCTCAAGTTTTTTTGCTAATTTTGCACCATGAACGAGACAACTCCTACACAGCTTGTGTCTTCCCCGCAGGAAAATGAAATCATACTTTACCAGCCGGATTCCACCGTAAGGCTTGAAGTCCGTCTGGAGAACGAGACCGTATGGCTTACCCAACAGCAGATGACAGAATTGTTTCAGACATCAAAACAGAATATCAGCCTTCATGTCAATAATATCTTTAAGGAAGGTGAACTTGATAGTAATTCAGTTGTCAAGGAATCCTTGACAACTGCCTCCGACGGTAAGAGATATAAAACCAAATACTATAACCTTGATGTAATAATATCTGTAGGTTACAGAGTGAAATCCTTGAGAGGTACTCAGTTCCGTCAATGGGCCAATAAAGTGATCAAGGAATATCTAATGAAAGGGTATGCCGTTTCCCAACGCTTTGAGCGGTTGGAATACCGTATGGCCAAGACAGAAGAAAAGATAGACTTCATTCTCAATACCTCGCTTCCTCCCAGGGAAGGAATCATCTTCGACGGACGTATATTCGATGCCTATACTTTGATTAGCGACCTTATCCGGAGCGCCAAAAAACGTATTGTCCTTGTGGATAACTATATCGATGACTCAGTACTCTGTCAGCTTGACAAACGAGGTGCAGATGTATCGGCTACGATATACACTCCTCCGCTCAGCAAGGCCCTCCGTCTGGATCTGGCTCGCCACAATGCACAGTATCCGCCTATTGAAGTTAAAACATTCAGCAAGGCGCATGACCGTTTCCTCATCATAGACGATACCGTCTACCACATCGGAGCGTCCTTCAAGGATTTAGGAAAGAAACTGACGGCATTCTCCAAAATGGGAATAATGACAGCTGACGAATTTATATCCTACATGGAGTCTAAATGAGCGTTCCCCCCACCGCTTGCGACTTCCCCGCAAGAAAATGAGATGTATCCCTTCAAAATCCCTGATGGACTTTTTTAGGTCGTTTCAAGTGTTAAAACGGCACAAAAACACCCGTTTTAACACTTCTGACGGACTTTTTTGGGTCGCTTCAGCGCAATTGACCCCAAATTCGTACGATCCTTATAATCCTGATACGTCGATATGCCCCCAGCTCCTCAGAGTTGGCATTTCCGTTTGCATGCAAGATTGATCGGCTGATGCTTAAGGCGGTTATATCAAATCCACCCGAAGCCACCCGAAATTATCCTTCGAGAAGAACCCATGTGATATTTTCAACTACGGAAAATTTTTGCTAAATTTGTGCAATAAATCCAATGATTAATTTAAATGATTATGAACCTTAAGTCAATCTTATCCTTATCTCTGCTTCTCTCTTCTTTTTCGTGCTTTTCTGCTTCTCCGAAGTCGGGATATGCCAAGGGGGCGGACGTCGGATGGCTGTCTCAGCTTGAAGCAGAGGGCCACAAATTCTACACCCCGGGCGAGGAGCCTAAAGAGATGGAGTGCATGCAGCTTCTACGTGACTATTGCGGCGTAAATTCCATTCGTCTCCGTGTCTGGGTTAATCCTAAGAACGGTTGGAACTCAATACCGGACGTGATGGCGAAGGCCAAGCGCGCCTCTGACCTGGGACTGCGCACCATGATAGATTTCCATTTCTCCGACCACTGGGCGGATCCGGGGCAGCAGGAGATGCCGGAAGCCTGGAAAAACCTGTCGTTTGATGATCAGAAAAAGGCTTTGGCCAACCATGTGACAGAGACCCTTACTGCCCTTAAGAATATCGGAGTGACTCCCGAGTGGGTGCAGATAGGCAACGAGACGACTCCAGGCATGATGCTTCCGGTAGGCTCCCTCGAAAACCCCGGGCAGCTTACAGCCCTCAACAATGCTGGATATGATGCCGTAAAGGCTGTCTTGCCTGATGCCAAGGTCATCGTGCATCTTGACAACGGCTACGACCGCGAACGCTTTGACCGAATGTTCGGGATGTTCGAGCAGTATGGAGGTAAGTACGACATGATCGGCATGTCGATCTATCCCTATTGGGCGGCACAGAACGGATATGAAGGGGGCTGGGAAGGAGTTACGGCCGACGCCGTTGCCAACATCGACTATCTGAAGCAGCGTTACGGACGCCCTGTGATGATCTGCGAGGTCGGTATGCCTTACGATCAGGGAGAACTCTGTGCCGAATTTATTGAAAGACTCATGAAAGCAGACTCGGAGGGAATATTCTATTGGGAGCCGGAAGCGCCTGAAGGGTACAACGGAGGCTACAATCTGGGATGTTTTGAAAAAGGTGTTCCCACGAAGGCCCTGACACCATTCAAGGAATGATCATAGGCCCCCCTGATTTGGTGAATTGTAAAAAAATGATTATTTTTGTAGTCAGGATCGTGGGGAAAAGCGATACTGTTTAACTAAAAACCTACTGATATGGTGAAAACTTACTTCTTGTCGCTGCTGCTGGCGGCAGTGACAGTCATGGGACTTAATGCCCAGGTCACGTCTGAGCCATCTCCTCTGCAGGAGGATTCGAAAGACGTGAAAATTCTTTTTCATGCCGACCAGGGCAATAAAGGTCTTATGGGGCTTCCTGCTACGGCCAAGGTATATGCGCACACCGGGGCCTGCCTCAGCAATGGAAGCGAATGGGTGAACGCTCCAACATGGGGAGACAACGCCGATAAATATCAGCTTACTTACGTCAGCGAAAACCTCTGGCAGCTATATATCGGCGATATCCGCGAGTATTACGGCATTACCGATCCTTCGGTAAATGTGACGCGTCTGGCATTCGTGTTCCGCACAGCCGACAAGTCGAAGGAAGGAAAGGGAGAAAACAACTCCGATATCTTCATCAATGTCCTTGACGGTGGCCTGCAGGTAGCGATTGAGTCCGGATTGACAGGATCGATCGTAACTCCTTCTACCGGAGAGGTGACTTTCAAGGTAGGCACGACCAAAAATGCCGACATCACATTGACTGTAAACGATAAGGAAATCGGAGCGGTGAAGGCTTCGACTCTTCTGACAGCCACCTATACTTTCTCCGGAGCCGGCAGTTATGAGGTCAAGGCTACCGCCACGTCTGGCGGCGAGACTGTGACCGATGTAAAGAGATATACCTATATCGAGGACTCTAAAGCAGAGAATTATCCCGGCGGAGTTCCGAAAATGGGGCCGGTAAAGAATGCTGACGGAAGCGTCACTTTCTGCCTGGGCGCTCCGGGAAAGAGCAATGTCATGCTTATAGGCGCATGGAACGACTACACTGCCGACAACAAATACGCGATGAAATATCAGGATGTGGATGGGCTTCGTTATTTCTGGGTTACTGTCGATGGCCTTGACAACGCCAAGCAATACGGGTATTACTTCCTTGTCGACGGGTCGATGAAGGTGAGTGATCCTTATGCACGTCTGATACTTGATCCATGGAACGACAAGTATATCACCACTGACGTATATCCCGATCTTCCCGAATATCCTTTTGATAAGATCGAAGGCGTGCCTCTGGCGATATATCAGGGCAATATTAACGATTATGACTGGCAGGTGAAAGACTTCAAGGGGGCTGCTTCCTCCGACCTCATAATCTATGAGCTGCTCTTCCGTGATTTTACCGGCACCGAAGGCAAGGCCTACGGAAACGGTACGGTGCGTATGGCAATAGAGAAGATACCTTATCTGAAGACCCTCGGAGTCAATGCCATCGAGCTCCTTCCGATCATGGAGTTTAACGGAAATATCTCCTGGGGCTATAATCCCAATTTCTATTTCGCGCCTGACAAGGCGTACGGTACTCCCAACGACTATAAGGAATTCATCGACATATGCCATCAGAATGGCATGGCTGTGATCCTCGACATGGTGTTTAACCAAAGCGACGGACTGCATCCTTGGTATCAGATGTACACTCCGGGCAATAATCCTTTCTACAATGAGAATGCTCCGCATGCCTACAGCGTGCTCAACGACTGGAACCAGGGATTCCCCATGGTGCAGCAGCAGTGGAAGGATGTACTCGAGTACTGGATGACAGAGTATAAGTTCGACGGTTTCCGCTTTGACCTTGTGAAAGGCTTGGGCAATAATGATTCATACGCAAATTCGGGCGATGCGGCCACCAATGCATTCAATCAGTCGCGTATCGACCGTATGCGTGAGCTTCAGAAAGTGGTGGAAGCCGTCAATCCAAACGGATATTTCATCAACGAGAATCTCGCGACGGCTCAGGAAGAAAATGCAATGGCCGAGACCGGGCAGCTCAATTGGGCTAATATCAATGAGGCCGGATGCCAGTTCGCCATGGGATTTCAGACCGACAGCAATCTCAGTCGCTTCTATGCACCTAAAGACGGTGCTCGTCTCTGGGGTTCTACCGTATCCTATCTCGAGAGTCATGACGAGCAGCGTCTCGCATATAAGCAGAACCAATGGGGCGAAACCGGAGTGAAGGGTAATATAGTCAACTCAATGCATCGCCTCGGATCAGCCGCGGCCCAGATGATTCTCGCTCCCGGAGCCCACATGATATGGCAGTTCTCCGAACTCGGCAATTATGACAATACCAAGAACAGCGACGGTGGCAATAATACCGATCCAAAGACAGTCCGCTGGAATCTACTCGACGATTCCAATAGAAAAGGTCTGTATGACAACTATTCCGAATTGATTGCGATTCGAAACGGCAACCCGGATCTATTTGCCGAGACAGCATCTTTCGACAACAACTGTTATCAGATAAACTGGGCTAACGGCCGCACTATGTTCTCCAAGGCAGGAGGCAAGGAGCTTATCACTGTAATCAATCCGAATATCGACAAGGAGATAACGGTAACGGTAAATTTCGACGTTAAGGATGATTCCGCTTATCAGATAGTCTCGCAGTCATATAACTCCAATCCTTCGTTCAGTGCTTCCGGCAGCACAGTGACCGTGCCGGCCAACTGCTATGTATGTATCGGAAGCAAGGAGGTGACATCCGTAGAAGGCTTATGGAGCGACACGGCCGTCTCTGCTCTGAGAGTGCATAGGGAAGGCGGCTGCATAGTCGTGGATCATGCAGAGTCTCCGGTAGAGATTTTTACGGCAGACGGCCGAAAGACAGCATCTCTTCAGGGTGCCGGACGTGTTGAGGTCGGCAATGGAGTGTATGTCGTGACAAGCGGAAAGGATGCAGTCAAGATAGTGATGTGATGATATTCCGTATATGATGAGAAAGCCCGCTGTATCGGCGGGCTTTCTTCATTATATACGTTGGATTGTCATTTGGGGTCGATAACTTCCGCAGGAGTCAGGATCTCAAGTGCGCGTGTGCCACGTTTTGTGCCGGTAAGGTAGGCTATGCGGTCATCGAGACCGATATGGTCTTCCGAGACGATCTGCCTTACTGCATCTACTGAATGGCGCGGATCTTCCTTCCCTTCATGCGGGAAGTAGTAGGCGGATACGCCATAGCTGAGGGCCAGCCAGCGGTATACCTCCATATTGTGACATATGGCAAAGGTCGGGTTGTTTCCTCTGAATGAGGCGATAAAGCGAGCCGCTATGCCTCCGAAAGCATCCGTGAAGATTGCTTTCGTGCCTACGCGTGTCTCGGAAAGAACTGCCTGGCGTGCGAGGAATGACGTAATGTCATCGTCGGTGAGCGGGGGTATCTCCATCTTCTGGCGGAGAGATGTCTCCACTTCTACCGCTACCTTCGTCATGGTGGTCACGGCCTCCACCGGGTATTTGCCATAAGCGGTCTCTCCGGAGAGCATGATGGCATCGGCCCGCTGATAGACTGCGTTGGCAACATCGGAGATTTCGGCCCTTGTGGGGCGGGGATGTTCTATCATACTGTGGAGCATCTGGGTGGCAACGATCACCGGTTTATGTGCTTTGATGCATTTGTGGATCATCATAGACTGGATGCCCGGTATCTTCTCGGCCGCCACCTCTATTCCGAGGTCGCCTCGGGCCACCATTATGCCATAGCAGGCGTCAAGGATACTGTCGAAGTTGTCAATGCCTTCCTGATTCTCTATCTTGGATATGATCTTGATGGGAGAGTGACGCTCGTCGAGGATTGACTGCACTTCCATCACATCGGCTGCCGAGCGCACGAAAGAGTGAGCTATAAAGTCTACGCCGAGGTCTACTGCATAGCCGATGTTGCGTTTGTCGCGATCAGTGACCGCCGGAAGATCGATGCTTACTCCCGGCAGGTTGACGCTCTTTCTCGATCCGAGGAAGCCGTCGTTGTCGGCTATAGCATGGATAGCCTTGCCGTCGATCTCCCTGATGGTAAATTCCAGTTCGCCATCATCGATCAGCACACGATCGCCGGGCTTGACCGCTTTGGCGATATCTGCATAGTTAAGGCATATGACGGCGGGGCTGGTCTTGCCGTCAGGATTTCCGAAGAAGGTCACTTCGTCGCCTGCATGAAACTCGACGGGGTCGCCGGTTTCGGTGACTGTAGTGCGGATCTCCGGGCCCTTGGTGTCCATCATGATGGCCAGAGAGGGATCGGCCGCACGGGTGTTCTCAACGATTTTCCTGAATCCTTCAAGTTCGAGATGCGCCGAATTCATGCGCACCACATTGATGCCGGCATCAGCCAGCTGCTTTATGAACTCCACATCGCATCTCTTGTCAGACACCGTGGCTACTATCTTGGTAAACTTCAGCATGGTTTTGAGTTTTAAGCTGTCAGCTATCAGCTGTCAGATTTATAAGTATTTCATTTTAAGTTTCAACGCATATAGGACGTCAATGGTTTATCAGCTTATGAAGGGAAACATAGTCATTCCTTGCTAAGCATAGAGAAATCTGAAATCTAAAGCTGTCAGCTCGAATATTTTCATTAACTTTGCACATTGAAAACAAACAACTGAACACTGACAACTGAAATACATGAATCTGATCTGCCTTGATATAGAAGCCACCGACAACGGAGAGATGCTTGAGTTGTCAATCATCAACCGCGCTGACTGCTCCACGGCTTACCACAGCTATTTCCGACCCCTTACGGCGCGCACCTGGCCAAACAGCCAGGCTGTCCACCATATTTCTCCCGAGATGGTAAAAAACGCTCCATCGATAAAGAAAGAACGGCCGGCCATAGAAAGCATAATCGGGAAGGCCGATGGCATCGTGGGGTTTGCCGTCGACAACGATATCCGCTACCTGCAGGGGAGCAATATTGCGGTCAGCGATGACATTCGGATAATTGATGTGCGTGATTGGTTCTGGTATTACAAAGGAAGGCATCTCGACATAGAGTTCGGTTGTGTTCCCAGGCTTGCCAAATGCGCGGAGCTTCTCGGCTTTGAGTTCTCGGAGGAATCGGAGGCTCATTCGGCAGCCAACGATACTCTTATGACTATCAAGCTTTTCGATGCGCTTGTGGCAGAGGCCAATACGGGGCTCCCGCTCGAGGATACCATCAGGGAATTCGAAATCCTCTTCGATGAAGAGCGCCGCCTCTATGCCGAAAGGATGGCCCGGGGCTTCATTTCCCTCATCCGTACCCAGAAGGGATACCTATTGAAAAACAACCATCAGCAGCCGGCCTCTGACGCGGAATTCTCCATTGAGGTTCCCGGCCGCTTTCAGGCAGAGCACGATATAAGGGAAAAATTCCGCAAGAGGGAAACTGCCACTGACTCCCGGATATATGATCTGCGTAAATCAGACATCGAATTCTTCAAGAGCTACACCAACAGCTATGACCCTGATAAGGAAGAGTTCTACCGCCATCTTGTCAAGGCTAAGAAGAAGGCCAAGTCGGGATTGAATCTTCTATTCCACTGAGTCGTTAATGTTTGATAAGTGTTTGAATACCTGAATAATAGGCTTGTAAGTATTCCCGATCTCTACCGATTCCCATCGTGTCGGTAGCGGAAGGAATCGAAGAGTGTAAGTCCGGGCTCATCCGACGTAGTATAGCTGAAAAGGCCGGTTCGCACTCCTTTCCAGAAACCATCCCTCATCTCAAAAGGCTCGCCAAGCGGCTCATAAGTCTTGCCTCCATCCGTAGAATAAGAATATGCATATCGGTTGGCTTTTGTGTCCAGTTCAAGCCGTAGTTCCACCTGAGTGTCCATACTTAGTCCGGTAAATGCTTTCCTGAACACGATCACGCTGTCGACCTCCATATACAGCTCCGGAATAATCTTACCTTCCGCTTTCTCTATGGCTATACCGGCACCCACGAATTTCTTCCCTATACAGAGCAGACCGCTGCGGTCGCCCGGCTTCATGCCGCTCCAGTCGATGGCGGCGGTGGCTTCCGAGCGATAACCCATTATCTTTTGTGTGAGCTGATTCCGCGCATCTCTGAGTCTTGAGGCTTTCAATGGCTTGATACTTAGATATCCCGGGTGTTCGGAAAGGGATAGGCGTTCATCGGCGGGGTTGTGGTTGAACTGCCATTGCAGCCCGAGTGAAGCACCCTCGAATTCGTCGGATGTCTGAGGGGTGAATGCTCTCACAGATCGTCCTGACGGCATAGGCACTATATGCATCGGTTCACCCACTCCGTTGCCGTCATTATCTTTTCCGATCTCGGGCCATCCATCCTTCCATCTTACCGGCTGAAGATGCATGACGCGTCCTCTCGCCCCGGCTGACTGAAAATGAGCGAACCACCAGTCTCCTTCCGGCGTCTCTACAAGCGAACCCTGATGCGGACCGTTGATGTCAGTTTCCCCTTGCTCAAGCACGCGTCTGGACTCATAAGGACCATATATGTCTTTTGAGCGGAGTATAGTCTGCCAGCCTTCCCCGACTCCCCCTTCCGGAATGCTGATGTAGTAATAACCGTCTTTCCTGAATATCTTGGGTCCTTCCGCCACAGGCCCCTCATAGACTGTCACCCCCTCATCAAGAAGTCGCTTGCCGTCGGGGCTCATCCTATGAATAATAATCGGTCCGGCACGATGCCGGCTACGCACGAGATAAGCCTGCCCGTCCTCATCCCAGAAGGGACACGGATCTTCCCATTTGGCGATACCCTTCACCAGGTGAAGAGGTTCCCAAGGACCTACAGGATTGTCGGCCCTGCTCATGAAGAGCCCCTCCTCCGGAGTGCAGACATACATCCACACCTTCCCGTCGTGATATTTGAGTGCCGGCGCCCAGGTGCCTTCAGCATATTTTGCCATGTCGGAGTAGCCCGGCAGGTCGATGCGGTCGAAAATCTGCCCGACTATGCGCCAGTTGACGAGATCCTCCGATTCAAGCACCGGCATTCCCATGAAGTGGAACTCAGAGCATGTGAGATAATACTTATTCCCGAGCCTGACTATATCAGGGTCGGAATAATCGGCGTTAAGCACAGGATTGGCGAATGTCCCGTCGCCCAGATCTCCCCATTCGGGAACTTCGGCATTAGCCTTAATTATGCCGGCAAAAACAGATATTGCCAATATCAATTCATAAACAGCAGTTCTCATGACACAAAAATAATGAAAAGTTCCGGATCTGCCAAAATTAAAAGCAAGCACCCGCAGGAAGATTCTTCCTGCGGGCGCTTGACGTGTAATTACTAACTTATTACTAACCTGATGAAATGTGTGTCTTTCTTTCTTCTTATAGCTTAGTGCTTATGACCGGGCGTTGGTGGCGTCGGAGCTTTTCTGACCGCGCTGGCTACCCTTGCGGTCACCTTTGCGGTGCCCTCTGGCGTCTTTATTGTGGGCCATACTCTGTTTGCTGCTTTTCCCCTGACGGATTGCCTTGCCGCCACAGGGATTGTTGCCATTGACATACATATTCTCAAGGAACACTACGTACTGCTCCGGACCTACAATTGCCTTTACCTCCTGGAGATATTCCATCTTGTCAGCCTTACGGGCATCCATACGGGCCTTCATGTCTGCCTCATTTCTGCTTCTGTCGGCTTTCTGTCCATCTCCCTTATTCTTCCGGGCCTCCATCTTGGCCTTGTGGTCAGCGATACGTTTGCTGTCGAGATCGGCAAGCTTGCTCTTCTGGGCATCGGTAAGTGTCAAACCTTCATAGGGGTTCATTTTCGCGCGGGCTTCCTTGTTTCCACCCTTCTTGCATCTTGAGTTTTCTACCTTTGCCTTGTCGCACTGCTTGGTGTCCTGTGCCATTCCGTTAAATCCTATAAGCGCCATGGCCATCAGTGCCAGTCCTAATACTTTCTTTTTCATCTTTGATTCGTTTTTTAATTTTTCTTTATATTAATCCGTTTTTTATTGTATAATTTCCGTAAAACGTAAAACTTAAAAGATGCAGCGTTAAATCGTTTACGCATCTTTGACTTTAACAACAACCGAACGTTTAGTAGCAACTGACTATTTAACCTCGATTTAACATGTTGCGTCTCAAAATCTTAAATTTTGCGAAAAAGAAAGAAGCTCCATTAAACCATGGAGCTTCCTTAATGTCTCGGATATTCCTGCATGCGTCATAGCATGTCGGGAGGGTGATACTATTGACCGGAGTCGGATGTCGAGGAAGAGGCTTCCGTCTGTGTGGATGAGCCTTTCTTGAAGGTTCGGGTGACGTAATCTGTCAGGTAGACGGTGAAGAGCGGGAAGATGATCATTCCGGATATCGGGAGTATGACGGCAACTATCTTACCGGCTACTGTCACCGGCGAAATTGAGCATCCTACCGTAGACAGGTTCATCATCGTCCACCACAAGGCTGTCCAATATGAGTTGACGTCGGGATTGACTCCTGCCTCCCGCTGATAGAATATAAGGGAGCAGAAGTATGCTATGAAGAGCATTATAGTGATGTAGGATGCGAACAGACTCGTGACCGCATTAGTGGATACATAGCTCACTACGATTGCCAGTGCGAGCGCACCACGCGCGAGAGGAATGAAACGCGCGAAGTAGAGCATATCCGGATTCAACGTGATATGGAGCATATTCACTATGTTCAGAACGGGAATGGACAGGATTAGAAACCAGAAACGGCGCTTGAAATATGTCCATTTGTGGGGAGCATAGAAGAGACCGATGAAGAAATCGAGGATAAATACCATACATACCCAGAACTGGAAAGTCATGTAAGAGTGATTCTGCAGGAAATCAATCCTCTTGAATGTGTCGTAGGAAATCCACGATATAAGGGCTGCTGAAAGCACCAGCACTACTAAGTTCATAAACGTCATGACGACGCGTTCGGCCTTGGATTCCTGTTTTATTGCGGGAGTGGTTGTCGTTGCCATGGTAGTAAGATTTATTTTGTAGCCTTTGGTTTTGCGAAATAAGTGATAAGCGCGCCTGCGGCCATTACAGCTATAGAGACGATCATAACGGTGGTGGGACCTCCGCTTTTAAGTAACACAGGAATGATGAATGCTCCGGCCACGGCTCCTGCCTTGCCTATGCCGGCTGCGATTCCGGTGCCCGTGCCTCTGTTTTCGATTGCGTAGACCTGACTCGGAAGAATGAATGTGATGAGGTGAGGACCTGCGTTGAGGAAAAGCTCGAAGATGACGAATCCTGCTATGGCAACCCAGGATGGCCAATGGCAGAGATAGGCGGCCATAAGGAGTCCAAGACCTATCGCACTTCCCCAAAATCCAACTATCTGCATCTTTACGTGGTTTTCTTTCTTAAGCAAATAAAGTCCGAGTCCGAAACCAAGCATCATGACGAGGGTGAGTACGAACGTCAGGCCTACCGAGTGGGTGATATGCTCTATCTCCGGCGCTGTGGCGGGGAGGCTGTCGATCTTGAAGCTCATGATCAGCACCGGGAGGAAGATGCCGATGCCGTAGACGCCGAGTCCCTCGCATGCCCAGGGCACTCCGGTCAGTATTATCTTGCGCAGGTGTTCCTTTATGAAGGTCCCCATACTTTCGGGTTTGGCCTGGGGCTTGGTTGCTGTGGCTTTTGCAACGTCAGATATCATCCTTACGTTCGGACCGAGAAATTTCTCAACCGCTTTCTGAGCTTCTGCGGCATGGCCCCGGCTCATGAGCCACTGCGGACTCTGTGCAAACCAGAGGCGGCTAATGAACATGATGGCGGCTATGCCTCCTGTGATATAGAATAGGTCGGGCCAGATTGCGGGATCCTTCGACCTGGTTATCATCACATAGCAGATGATGGCCACAACTGCGCTTCCTGCCGATGCAAGCGCTTTGGCGAGCCCTACCATGAAGGTGCGCCATTTAGCCGGCATAAGTTCTGAAATATAGTCGGGATCAAGGCTGTATTCTCCACCTATGGCGAAGCCCATGAGGAAGAGGCTTACAAGGAGTAACGGCACAGCGTGGAAGAATACGCAGATCAAAGATGTCGCCAGTATGATGAGAGGGCATAGGCGGAAGAAAAAGAGGTAGCCGTAGCGGTCGCTCAGACGCCCGAACACCACGGTGCCAACCATGATGCCTATGAGAGAGATACATCCCATCAGACCCTGTATGCCGGAACTTAGTTCCGGATGGGCTACAAGCTGTATGAGCGGGATGACGATGCCGACCAGGGTTGCGAGGCCCTGACCGATGAACTGTCCGAGCGAGGCGGTGATCATGATGAATATCTGCCGTATTCCCAACGGCATGGTCGCCAGATCGACGGTCTTTGATGTTGTGGAATCAGTAGTCATTGTCTATCGTGTTTTTTCAGGTATAGTTTTTATAGCGATTATTATACTATATTAACACTATCTGCCATTCAGGGTTCAATCTTCATTCTCATAATTCCGGCAAAAATCTCCTGCCGCAAAATACGGTGATGACTCCAACTCTATTATTTTTCAATTTATTTTTGCAGAAAAGAAAAAATTTCGTAACTTTGCGCCACGTTTTGGTTCGCGGCAACGCGATTAATAGGGAATCCGGTGAGAATCCGGGACAGACCCGCTACTGTAATTCCTACAAAACTCACAGACATAATGCCACTGTCAGTTCGGCTGATGGGAAGGCGTCGGTGAGCAGGATAAGTCAGGAGACCTGCCAGAACAACATAATGTTTTGTAGTTTTCGGGTTATATTACCACAAAACAGCCGTTCGTCATCCCGCCGTGGGTGAAGGAACATGGTTTGCTGTGTAATATACCTAAGTTATAAACCATTGGCAGCAAACCAAATGAAGCACCGCTTACTGTCATTCCTACTTTTCTTCAGCTTCCTGCAGATGCAGGGAGCCGATCCTGCTTATATACAGCATCCCGATACAGTAAGCGATTTTCCTGATGATGTCTTTGTTTTGGATGAGGTGAAGATATACGGTAAGTCTGCCGCAAAGAAACTTGAGGAAGGCGCATTCGCTGTCAATGCTGTCGAAATCACGCCTAATATCAACAAATCTGTTACCCTCAATGATATCGTAGACCGTACCGCAGGAGTCAAGGTGCGCCGCGAGGGTGGAATGGGGTCAGAATTTGACCTCACGATCAACGGCATGTCAGGCAATTCGATCCGATATTTCATTGATGGTGTCCCACTTGAGACAAAAGGATCCGGTCTGACTTTAGACAATGTGCCTCTGAATACAGTTGAGAGAGTGGAACTTTACAAAGGTGTCGTGCCATCCTATCTCAGTTCTGATGCGCTTGGAGGTGCGGTCAATATCGTTACAAAGAAATCACGCCGTAATTTTTTAGACGCCTCTTACGGCATCGCCTCATTCCATACCCATACAGGAGATATCACCGGACAGTATTACATACCGGGTACGCTCATCGCCATACGACCGACACTCAGTATCAAATACTCCAAGAATGATTATATGATGAAGGGAGTGGAAGTATGGAGTGAGGAAGAAGACCGGTATATATTTACAGATAAAAGACGTTTTCATGACGATTACTTTTCTATTTTCGGACAGATAGAGGCAGGGGTAAACAATACTCGGTGGGCGGATATGTTTTTTGTCGGTGTCTCCTACAATAAGCTTGATAAGGATATCCAGACAGGCGCTATGCAGAACAAGGTGTATGGCGAGGCTTCACGCAATTCACACTCTTTTAATATTTCAGCGCGATATGCAAAGAACTGGGGAGCCGTGTCTACCAGATTGAATCTATCGCATACTTGGGATCACAGTGAGACCGTTGATACGGCATACCGTAAATATTCATGGGATGGCACATGGATGCCCTCTTCAGGAAACGAACTCAACAATAAGGGAAAGACTATAAGGGTTTACAGACGTCCTCTGACAGTCCTGAACGCCGGTATTGATTATAATGTCAACGAGTATCATACTTTTGCGTTCAACTATATGCTCAACAGGCGCGGTAATGACAGATACGACAGGGTTGACAAATTCTTCGAACCATCTAACGATATTATCACAAAACATATCCTCTCCCTTACATATTCCCAGGCATTTTTCGATCAGAAATGGCAGACTTCCTATTTTGTAAAGGATTATATAAACGCACTCTCAATTGAGCAGTCTGATGACTTTACCATTACCGGGTCTGACCAAATCGAAAAAAAGAATTCTAAAAGTTATTGGGGTGCAGGGGTAGGAACACGGTATACAATATGGGAACTATTGGCCGTCAAAGGTTCATACGAGCATAGCGTCCGGCTTCCGCTATCCCGGGAACTGCTCGGAAACGGAACGACGGTCTATGCCAATCTTGCGTTGAGCCCGGAGACCAGTAATAACTATAATCTGGGATTATTCGGCACTTGGATGGCAAACGACGACAATCAGCTGAGCTATGAGGCAAACGGCTTCATCCGTCATGTGCAGAACTACATACGTGCTACTGTATCCGAACGTGAGGGAATGATGCAGTATGTCAATGAACCCGCCATTGACATAAAGGGTTTCGACTTCGAGGTGTCATATTGGTGGAGGCGTCAACTTCAGATATCCTTGAATGGCAGTTGGAGCGATGCGCGTGACCTCAAGAAGTATAAGACCGATGGCAATCCCTCGGCTACATATAAGAACCGTGTGCCTAACCGTCCTTGGATGTTCGGCAACGTGGACGTATCATATAATTTCAATTCGCTTTTGGAGAAAGAGGATCGTCTCAGGATCGGAGCCGCATATCAATATATACATTGGTATTTTCTAAACTGGGAGGCTTTCGGAGCCGTATCTTCAAAGGCGCGAATCCCGACTCAGAACATCACGGATATTTCCATTACATATTCTTGGAAGAAAGACAGGTTCAATCTCTCGCTGGAATGCAATAATATTTTCGACAGATTGGCTTACGACAACTATATGCTTCAGAAACCAGGGCGCAGTTTCGCAGCTAAATTCAGGATATTCATTAACTAATCAAAAACATAGCACAATGAGAAAAATCAAGTTTCTTCTGCTTTCTTTCATGGCGCTTTTCATCGCCTTCGGCATGACAAGCTGCTCTAATGAAGACGAACCTAAACAGGATGAAGATCCTACCATCATTCAGGACTATCATTTTGACCTTTGGGTAGCCCTCGACCGTCACGGCGGCATGGGCAGGGACGTGCAGACTCTCGTACGCAGTGTCAATTCTCTCGAGGCCGACCAACCGGAAATAACCTTCCAAGGTCAGGGAACAGAGGTGAACTCCATACTCTCGCTGGAGACTATCCTTAAAGGAGCCTACTATTATCAGGTGCCGGTATCAGGTGACCGCTTCGCCAAGTATACCATAAAGGACAATCAGATACAGGTAGTGAAGGAACGAAGATTCCAGACCAATACCTATTCCACAAGAAAGTATACACATGCCTGGATCAACGATAATACTCTTGTCATCATGGCTTCTAATGGCGAAGGTGATAAGATAGTCTGGACTAAGCTGAATGCCGATGACATGACGATTATAGCTGAAGGAAATCTCGATGTCAAGATGCCTGAGGGAGGTGAGATCTACACAACCGCCGGTATTCTAAATTATCGTGCCTCAGATAATAAACTCTTCTATTTCTACTATGCGAAGACAGGTGGAAAGCGAGGACAACGCGTCACTCCTATGATGACAGCTGTCATTGATCCGGCTACAATGGCTGTCGAAAGCGACACACCCTGCTTCCTTGACTGTGAGATGGTAGGTACGGCATACGGCGAGCTACTTCAGACAACTACTTTCATCGACGGCAACAATAATCTCTATATTGCATGTGTTACTGACGATGCGGAGGGTAACGAACACAGTCATCTGTTGAAGATTCCTGCCAACTCTACATCTTTCGATCAGAGTTATGATGGTTTCACCGCCGAAGGAAAATTGATCTCGGTAATGTATCTCGGCAACAATAAGGTGATGGCCTACGCTCGTGAGGACAAGATTGGTACGGACATAGATGCGTTCAGCCACTATTATACGGTTATTGACGTGGTCTCTAAGTCAAGTACTCCGGTTACTTTCAATGGCCAGCGTCTGGCTTACAGCAGCGGCCGCTTCTCATCACGAATGGCTTATGTCAACCATAAAGCCTATATCGGAGTCGATGCTGAAGGTCAGAAGCCTCAGATCTACATTTACGACGTGACTTCCGGGCAGACTTCGCTTGGTGCTACTATGGCATCAGGATATTACTTCGAGCAGATACGAGTAGTCGAAGACGTGAAATAATAATATAAAGTATAGACAGTTTTTCAAAATTTTTGCCAAAGTCTCCCGGGATAATGTGAATTACTCCGGGAGACGAACCCACAAATATAGGATAGTATGAAAAAACTGATTTTCTTTCTTTCGATTATGCTCACGGTAACGGTAAATGCCCAGAACCTGCTGAATTCAGATTCAGGGAAGACTGCAATTCTAATGGTACACTTCGGCACTACCGTAGACGAGACCCGAGCAGCGACGATTGATGCTTTAAATGATAAGGTAAAATCGACATTCCCGGGAATAACAGTGGAGGAAGCTTATACCTCAAGGATAATCATAAACCGTCTTGCCAAGCGTGGAATTCAGAAAAATACCCCGAAGGAGGCTCTCCTTCGGCTTGCTGCAGACGGATATACAAATGTGATAGTACAGGGCACCAATGTCATCGATGGGATAGAGACTGAGGTGCTTCGTCAGGAAGCCGCCGTAATGTCGCCGTTCTTCGCAGAAATACGTGTGGGAAGGCCGTTGCTATATTCAATTGCTGACTGTGAGAAAACAGTGGAGGTGCTGAAGAATCGCTACAGCGATTATGCAGGAAAAGATAAGGCTGTAGTGTTGGTTGGTCATGGTACCTCCACTCCTGCCACCTCCATTTACTCTCAAATGGACTACATGTTTGGTGCGTCCGGTGCCGGGAGTTTTCATGTGGCAACGATTGAAGGTTATCCGACGTATGATACAACAGTCGCAAGACTTAAGGCTGAAAGGGTAAAGAAGGTATGTCTCGTGCCGTTTATGTTCGTAGCGGGCGATCATGCCCGCAATGATATTGACGTGGAGTGGCGCGAACAGCTTGAGAAGGATGGCTTTCAAGCTGAGGCAGTCATCGAGGGGTTAGGTCAGATTCCGGAAATACAGAATATTTATATAGACCATATAAGAGAAGCTATGGCAGCTCCGATTGTAGATGCCGCCTCTCAAAAAGCCGGTTTTATAAGGGAAAATCTATAATTAAGTGGAAATTCATAATTGGCTTCGCCCAAGCTACAGCAAGTCATAATGCATAATTCATAATTATTCCCAATTGAAATTCATATGATTACAAATTGATCATACTATACATTTAAGTTGAATAACTACTTATAATATGTTAAGAGTCGGGAAAATATCTGTTGTAATAGCACTGATAGTATTGGTGGGGGGATTATGTTGGCTTATATATTCAATATGGTTAAAGCCTACATCTATTCTTGTAGTCAATCCATTGCCTGCACAGGAAGCGGAAATAATCCTTAACAACGACAGCCGCAACATAAAGGTAACTTGCGTCAGTATGGAAGAGGCAAAGGATTTCGAGAGCTACGACGCGGTGCTGATGTATGGACGTGGTCTTTATCTCGACTCTATTCAACTTCGTTCGCTCGACCGTGCCGCCGGCAGGGGAGTGCCTGTATTTACAAATACTCTTCGTAATTTCAGTTTTGTCGTAAACCATAATCTTGATTCCTTACAGACTGAAAAACTTCAGCTTTATTTCTCAAATCCATGCAGAGAGAACTATCGGAATATGCTTAGATATGTGAGAAGCATTTCAACTCCGGG
>JAIECF010000022.1 GCA_029068655.1 Muribaculaceae bacterium
CTCTACATTTATTTGGAAATTCAGTTTGGGTTTTGTAATTTTGTAAATGAATCACAAGCGGAGAATAAACTCGCGGTCAAAGAGGGGTCGAAAGGCTCTTTATCACTGGTTCGACTCCAGTCTGCGCGGGATTCAATATCGTGGGGTGGAGCAGTGGTAGCTCGTCGGGTTCATACCCCGAAGGTCGCAGGTTCGAGTCCTGCCCCCGCAACTAAAATAGCCCTGTCGTCTAATTGGAATAGGACACAAGATTTTCATTCTTGCTAATACGGGTTCGAGTCCCGTTGGGGTTACAAAATTATCGGAAGGTAATTTTGCAGTATTCCGCGAGCCGGAAGTAGCGGAAATATTAAGTGAGAATTGGCGCAGGTGGTTAGCGCGTCCGACTGATAATCGGGAGGTCATAGGTTCAAGTCCTATATTCTCAACAAACATATAACGCACCGTCACCTTGCACCTCTGACGATGCGTGAGTAAAGAATTAAAGTCCCTTTGGAGTTGTGTGCAAGCACTCCATTGGGATTATTTTATTTGTAGAGAGATTAGCGAGAATATGAAAGCCCGAATAGCAAAGAAGATATACAAGCATATTTGGCTATGGCAACGATGTATTGGAATTCAGCAAGCAATCGATTACCAAAGCTCCGACCCTTGTTGCGAGGAATATGGAGATAAGGAGTGTCGTAAGTGTCCCTACTACAATCCACGTGCCGGATTACTCCGATATTCCACAAAGCAATACACCGATGCTATGCGCCGATTTGAGGGGTGTGTAAGCGATGCGGTAATATGGCAAGCCAAAGAGAATATAAACCTATAACGACTGCGAGAATATGGAAACGAAAAACTACAAAATAGGCTCTGTCAAAATGACGATGGAGACCAACGGATTTCCAAAAGGATTTATCCTTAAACGCGACCTCAATCTGAGGGAGGCAAAGCATATTCTTAGGGACTTACTCGGCATTGAGTTGAGGACGATAGAAGATTGCTATGATACCGAGGAATATCAAGACCAAAACAAGGAGTATCTTGATACGGTCAATAGATGGCTCAAAGGCGAACTTGAAGATGATTCCATTGCCGATTTTGCCTTTGACTGCTCCGATGAACAACTCGGACTTATGAATATGATTCCGATTGTCGCATACCTCAAAAAGAAAGGAATTATTGATTAAGCGGACTGAGAATATGGAAAAACTCAATGGAATAATCTACAACGGGAAAGTCTATGTTCCCGAAGAAACGAAAAAGCCGTGCGAGAACTGCGACTTAAAGACCGATTGCCAACACGGAATGTTAGTTGGCAGAGCGTGTAGCGTCTTTCTAAACGAGGATGAGAGTTTCCGCTACTCCCAATCCCTAACCGACAAACTGAATGGAAAATGAGAAAACCGAGCAATACAACTCTTAAACGCAGGATTAAGGAACATCGGTGTCCTTTCTGCGGTAGCGGTAGACAATACACGCGCGTCTATCCCTGCGAATATCCCGAAAGGGCGATTTACACCTATTGCGAAAACTGCGATAGACTACTTGAATACACTGATAACTCTCCGTGGTACTCTATATGGGAGGAATTGGAGAAAATCAAGTCTCTAACGCTTGAAAAGGCTAAGAAAGTTTATAGAGCGTGGAAATTAATTTAACCCTCAACACAAAATAACATGGACGCAGATAAAGTGAACGAGGCGGCAATAACGTATGCCAAAGAGAATACTACCGCCCTTAACCCATTTGGACGCATAATGGATGATTTCAAGGCTGGTGCAGATTGGCTCATGCAGCAGCCCCTCTCCGACCGCATGACCGATAAGGAGAAAAAGAAGATAATCAAGAGATATAACGATGAGTTGGAAGTGGCACAACATCATACCTTAAAGATGAAAGAAAGCACCAATCCGACAAGCAGACAATTCCACGCTAATGTGAGAGAGGGTTATATCTCACGATTAAAGTTGCTTGAAACAATCTTCGGCAAAGACCTATTCAACGAGAAATGATTATGAGACAGATAAAATTCAGAGGTAAGCAACTTAACGGAGAATGGGCGTATGGCGACTTATTGCGTATCGGTGGCGGCTGTATCATCTACATTGGCAGTAAGACCGAAACGGCGACTCCCGATATACCAAAAGAGAGCGAAGTTGCCGTAGAACTTTTTGACAACGATATTGCCATAGTGATACCCGATACCATCGGTCAGTTCACCGGACTTACCGACCGCAACGGCAAGGAAATCTACGAGGGAGATATAATCCGCTCACCCCTTAACCATGAGGTTGTAGTCAAGTATGGCTATAAGGAGCATAGAGTTAGTCATCATGGCGTTGTAGATAGTTTTGCCGCCTATGGGTGGATTGTAGAAAATCTCAAAAACGGTCTTACGGACTTTTTAGATAATGATTTTTTGCAAGGCGAGGTCATTGAAAACGTGTTTGATAACCCAGAACTAATCACCAACCAACCGATCGAGGTATGACAAAAGAAAAGAACGATATGACTAACGAACACAACTTCAAGGTGGGCGACCGAGTAGCCGCCGAAGATGCCGAATACTCAGGCATTGTAACCGCAGTAGATGATATGGGGTGCAAAGTCCGCTTTGCAGATGGCGAGGAATTGTTTTTCCTCAAAGACATACTGCATCATAGCGACTTACCCGATTACGACCGCCGCACCGCTTTCCTCACACGCTTGCAGTCGCTTCTAAAGGAGCATAATGCCACTATCCAAGCGTATAGGAGCGGTGTTGATACCGTAGGATTGTGTATATCTTTTGGTGATAAACATGATATAGACTATCAACAAAACGACACAATTTGTGATGTTGATGCCGACAACATAATGGACTTTGACAAGGATTAATTATGAGCATCCGCAAGACCAAGAAAAGGCTGAAAAGAAAAATAGCGAACCTCCAATGGGAAATGGCTTATTACAAGCCGAGAAATTTCACTCTCAACGGAGAACACCTATACGACATCGTTCAGCAGCGTATGGACCAACTCAACCAAGAATTGCAACACCTTAAAAGGAAGAAAAGATGACAGAGGAAGATGCTTATAAACTCGCCAAAAAGATAAAGAGATGTCTTTCATCTATCCCGGATGACGTGAAAGTTATCATCGGCTCAAACGAGATTTATGTCTTGGATAAGGACGTGTATTGCGAATTTGAAACCGAGCCTGAGAAAGCCCCGACATTGGCTTATGAATGTGGTGGAATGAAAAATGTTTTAGGATATGAAGAATGGACTTAATATGCCAACCCCCGAAGAAATAAAGAATATTGCACGCGAATATGCCCGATGCACTTGTATCGGCACTTTTGACGCACAGCAGCGAGCCGAAGATGAAAAGGTTGAATATGACTTTGCTCTGCCCGTTATTGAATGGCTATCCGAGCGGTATTGCCTTGTGGAGAAAAGCGATGTGATAAATGAATACCGCGAACACAAGGAGTGGGAAGAAGCACTAAGCAGAAGCGAGTATGACTCTTTTCGGCTCATCGCTTTTTGAGGAGGAGAAATGATGGATGCCTACGAAAGAGAACTGATGGCTAATGGGACGTATTTGATAAGGATGCAAAAAAACTACGCAACGCCCATTGTTCAAATGACACCCAAACGCACTATCTCTCCCTACGCCAAGTTTGACAAGTACCACCATAAAAAGAAAAGGAAGTAAGCTACCAACACTAAATAGCATCGGCTTTAGACGTAGATAAATCATCATGCAGAGCGCAAGACAAAATATCCCATCTTTCATGGGCGCTTACATACCCCCATGTAGCGATGTTGCAGGCGGCATTATAATCCGCATCTGCGACAAAGCCACAGTGTGTACAACGGAACGACTTACCATTCCTTGTTCCAATGTGCAGACATTTGGAGCAAGTTTGAGAGGTGTATGCCGGAGGTATTGCAATGACATTAACGCCCGCGCGCTTGCCTTTGTATTCAATAAAACTACGGAGTTGCGCGAAAGGCCACGAATTAGCTCTACGCTTAAAAGTCTTATTGCGTTTCTCCTTATTGGCTCGTTTGCGAATGTTAGTCAAATCCTCTACGGATATGCCTTTACCCGCGCATTTAGCTCGCTCTACAATCTGTCTGCTGATAGTATGGTTGACAATGGTTGCAAATCTCCGCTCACGTCCACGAAGCCGTTTCAGCAACTTATGTGCGTTGCGTGTGCCTTTAGCTTGAACGGAAGCCCTTGTCTTATTATACTTTTCTCGAATACGATTGATTGCTTCGGAAGAATAGGCTTTGCCCTCAGAAGTGATAGCAATATCGGTCACTCCCATATCAACGCCTATAAACTCCGCACAATCTTCAATATCTTCATCGGGAATATCTATTGTCTGATAAAGAAAGAATTTACCCTTAATAAAAAGGAGGTCTGCTTCGCCTTTCGCATATTGCATAAGTTCGGGGCGATGGCATTTGTATGGCACTTTAATACGATTGCCGGCAACAGACAGCGAAGCCTCTTGTTTCGCTGTATATCTGAGAACACGGCTATCGTAGGTAATCGCCCCAAACTCACGGAACTTGCGCTGTTTCTTTTTATCCAACTTGTATGCGTCAGAAACTTTGCTGATGGCTCTTACTACAAGTTGTGCAGAAAGTCCGTAAGTGTCCTTTATGGCATAGTAAACTTCTTTGTGCAAATTAAACTGGCGAAAGCAACGCCGTTCCCACGCGATAGATGAAATAGCGTTACACGCTTCATTGAACAAGCTGATTGTCTTTTTAAGGCTTTCGGCTTGCTCAACAGACGGCAATAGCTTTATTTGCAAAGTGAGTTTCATATTGTAAAGATAGTAAAAATCAACGAGTTTACAAAACATTTAAACAGAAAAATACAACAAAGAAATGACCGACACCCTACTAATCATCATCGCCGTGCTGTTAGCCGTGCGGATAGTCCTGCAAGTAAGGCAGGGCAAGAGAGCGTTTGATAAAAGCTACGCCACAACATGCGACGTGGAGAATATATCCACTGTTGTAGACCGTTACCGAGTGCATGACACTATACGCGACTATGGCAAACGTGGCTACGAACTTGTGCAAGTCATAGATAATAAAGGTGGTAGTGGAAATAGTGAATACCAACTCTTTTTCACCCGCAAGAAAATCAAGAACTTTTTAGAGGAATGAGTATGAAAGAATTAAAAATTACAGCAACTACTGAACAAGGCTTTAAGGAACAAGCCTACGAAATCGCCAAGAGCGTAAACACAACTGATGAACTTGCCGAGTTTGTCAAATTCATAAGCAATGTGCCACTTGACTACGGAACAGCCGTCTACGCTCAATGTGCCGCTATGCTTGCCGCGCAACACGTTATAAACCAAAGTGAACAAGGCGGCATTACTGGTTTCCAAGCAGGCTTTATCGGTTGGGAAATGGTAAAGAAGTTTATGAGCGTAGGCGACTGCGGTCTATCAATCCGAGATTGGGAGAATATGCTTTACCCTCAATATGAGGAAAAGTTTGAAAAGACCATACCTCGTAAAATCTTAGAGGGCTTGCAGGAGAAAGCAAAGGAAAGACTTGCTAAGGCTGATGAAGATGAAAGAATAACCAGATATTCTATACACCCCGAAGTACGTAAACACATGGAGTCTATTGTGAACGGCGTTGTGCCGTTCGGATATGTGATAAAGGAGGACTGATATGGCATTTGTAGCAGTTAGCATAGACGGAGAGGAAAGAATATACTCCAACAAACCGATAGCCGATGGTGCAGGTTGGTGGGTATGCAAGGGGTATTTAGACCAATGCGTAACACTTCCTCACGGCTCAATCGCCAAACTCATCGGCAGAGAACTGACGTGGGAGGATGAACCGGTAGAACTTAAATAGAAATGATATGACAAGACTTGAACGCAAAGAACAAGAGCTTGAAAGACTTAGAGGATATATGCAAGCAGCTCGAAGCATGAATGATCTCTATTGGATTTCAAAAAATCGCCATAAAATAGAATCACTTGAGAAAGAAATTGAGGAAATGAAGCAATCACAGACTGCCACTGTTTTCCAAGTGTTATCTAATAAAGACGAGATGGTAAAAGATAAAGTTTACAAATCACTTCTTAGAATATCACTAATGGCTGACGCTTGCAATGAAGCGTGCGAAGTTGCCCTTAGTCTTTTGAAAGAACATGGCATTGTAGATTTTTCTTTCCGCGAAAAAGTCAAGGAACTCTGTAAATTGTCACAAGACATAGCTTCTGTGACAATTCGTAAAAAAAACAAAACGATGGAGGATTTCATTGTTGACAATGAAATTTTTGTGGATATGTGTATGCGCCATGCAGATGCTCATATCAAAAGAAAACTTAAAATTTAAGATTATGAATATAGATGTTTTTAATGAAGCAACTGAGCTTTTTAACAAGTACAAACTCTGCCAAGATGTTATGGCATGGCTTTCAAATGAAGAAGCAGTAAAAGGACAGAAGTACAAAGAGGCATTGGCAAAGTTTGTAGAAACCTTTAAGGGCGATTTTATGATGTTTGTGCATGAGCGCATGACAGCAAGTGGTGAAGCGTTTGAGAACTTGCATGATTGCGATTGCAACAAACAGCCCGAAGAGAAACCCGAAGAACCAACGAAAGAGCCTAAGTTTGCAATCGGGAGTAAGGTTGAGATAGTGGGCGGACAATTTGACGGATGCGTTGGCATCGTTAAGGATTTTAACGAAAAGGAAGGGACGTACTACGTGATGTCGGGCTTCGTCGGAAGTGGCAATCAATTCTCAATGTGGTTCAATGAGAATATGCTGAGTGAGTATATAGAGGAATCCGAAGAACCCGAAAAACCTTTGATGCCATTTCCCGAAGATTGCATTTTCACCTATGGTGACCGCGTTGTAGTAAATGGTGAGATAGGTACAATTATCGGCTACGACTTCTCTGAACACAAATACGGCGTATTGCTTGACTTAGACGATGAAGAACCGAAGTGGTATGCCGGGGATGAACTTGAACATTATACCGAAGAGAATGGAGGAACTGCTGAGACTGACAAGGGAGAATAACGCGATGCTGAAGCGCATTGTCGCATACATTGACAAAGTTGATTCTGATAATTATAGAATGAACGAGGATATGAAGCAGTTTGCTATGAACGTGGCTGCGGATGTATTGGTAGACAACAATCAACGTCAGCAGAGATTAGATGGAAACCAACAAACATTTTGGAGATAATGAAAACCAAGGAATGCGCCCAATGTGGGCAGGAGAAGCCGATTGAGGACTTCTCGAAGTCGTACAAGAATATCTGCAAGGCTTGTGTGGCAGAGAATAAACGCTTGAAATATCAAATAGACCGACATAGGGACTTTAAGAAATCACTACCAAATAGGCGCGAGCAAATTGCTATATCGGCAATGCACGGTCTAATTGCAAGCGGTCATTACACAACTAACTCAACGGAATTTATTGCTGAAAAAGCAATTTCATACGCGGAAGCTTTATTAGATAAACTAAATGCAACGAAAGATGGACACAATCAGTAAATGCTTTTTGTATATAGTCATTGAAGTGGTCTTATTGATTATCAACCTTGCTGTTGTTGGATTTTGTATATATACAAAAGAGTGGTTGATAGTTGCAACAAGTACAATATGGGTTTTTGTGTGGATTTATGAAATAAATTCAGACTACAAGAAAGCTAAAAGCATTGAAAAGTCATTAAGAAAAAGCACAAAGATATGAAACCAGAGACATTTGGTAAGATAACGTTGTATAATGGTGATTGCCTTGAAGTATTGCCTATGCTTGCGGACGCCTCAATAGACGCAATAATTTGTGATTTACCCTACGCGGTATTAAACAAATCCAATCCGTCTGCAAAATGGGATAAGGAGATAGATATGCAGAAGATGTGGGAGCAGATATGGCGAGTACTCAAGCCTAATGGTGCGTGTGTTTTGTTCGGGCAAGGATTGTTTTCGGCAAAACTGATGATGAGCCAGCCTAAGTTATACCGTTATTCGCTTGTTTGGGATAAGATAAATCGAGCTACAGGATTTCTTGATGCTAAGAGGAAGCCATTGCGAATACATGAGGACATATTGGTGTTCTATCGCAAACTGCCAACATATAACCCTCAGATGACATACGGGGATGTTTGCCACAAAAGAGGTAAAGCAGGAAAAAGTAGATGTTATGGTAGTTATAAGTCAACTCCAACCATTATTACCAATGAGAAATATCCGACAAGCATAGTTAGAGTCAGTAAGGAACATAAGAATTTCTATCATCCGACTTGTAAGCCCGTCGCACTTCTTGAGTGGTTGATAAAGACCTATTCTAATGAGGGCGATACAATCCTTGATTTCACAATGGGGAGTGGTTCAACAATGGTCGCTTGCGTAAACACCAAGCGCAAGGGGATAGCCATTGAACTTATGCAAGAATATTACGATATAGCGGTCAAGAGAGTAAAAGAGGTTTTAGATAAACCCAAGACGTTCTTTGATTAATGCTGAAAATCAATTAATTGTAACTTTTCATAAAAATTACTTGAATAATTTGTAAAAGTTTCGATTAATTTTATTAACTTTGCAATATGGTTTAACCTACTAATTATAAAAGAAATGAGCAATTATTCATTATCAGTCTGCTTGACAGACCTTCAAGGTTCGCAAGTTCAGGCAAATCAGCAAGGCAAGCAATTTCTCCTTATCCCGATTGAGGATGCAGACCTGTTTGTATCTTCTAAAAGCGGCAAGGTTTATCTGAATCTTTCGATGTGGGAGAAGCATAATGGACCAGACCAATACGGCAAGACCCACGGAATTAAACAGTCTCTATCACAAGCACGTCAGCAAGCTCTTGGCGAAGCTGCAAAGAATATCCCCTTTATAGGAAGTGCAAAAGAGATTGTGCCTAAGAATACGCAGCAACAGCAACAGAATCAGGCAGTGTATCAGCAGACCGCTCCACAGGGGTATGCACAGCCAAGCTATCCACAGACACAGAAAGACCCATTTGCATCAACAAATAATGATCTTCCTTTCTAATATATGGAACTAAGTCTTAATGAATATCAGCGACGTGCCATGACAACGTGCATGGAGTCTTGCGACAATCACGCCTATATGCTTATGGGTCTTGTAGGCGAAGTAGGTGAGTTGTTTTCCAAGTTGGCAAAGGCTATACGCAAGGAGAAAATCGCTATGAATAATAACGATTTCGACTTACAGAACTTGACCGACCAAGAAAAGCACGACTTAATGTCCGAACTTGGTGATTTACAATGGTTTATAGCGGGCATTGCCTTTTCAATGGGAAAAGACTTGCAAGAAATCGGTGACGAGAATCTTGCCAAACTCGCGTCACGCAAAGAACGTGGAGTCATAGACGGCGACGGCGACAATCGTTAAATTAATCAATAATTTCAACTGTCATGAAAGAATTATTCGACAATATTCAAGCAAAGATGATTGAGTTCAGCAAAGACCTCAATCTCAACGTTAACAAAGGCAACAAATCCGCAGGCGTCCGCGCACGCAAAGCGAGTTTAGAACTTGAAAAGATGTTCAAAGAGTACCGCAAAGTTTCACTTAAAATGGCGAAGAAATGAGCAGTAAATCAAGCGACGGGGTATCTGTAACAACGGTACTATTCCTAATATTCCTTGTGCTGAAACTATGCAATGTCATAGATTGGTCATGGTGGTGGGTAACTGCACCTTTGTGGATTCCCATTGCTATTGCAATACTTTTAATACCATTTGCAGATAATGATGACTGAAATGAAAAATATAACTCTAAAAAGACTCAACTTGGAGAATTTCAAAGGGCGCACAATGTCCTTTGACTTCTCCGGCGGGCGCACGGTAATCCGTGGTACAAACGAAGCGGGCAAATCTACGCTCTGCAACGCATTCTTTTGGCTTCTGATGGGCGTTGACGCGCAAGACCGCACAAACTACGAACTTTATGACACAACACTTGACTTCACTCCTGAAAATGCCATCCCCGCCGTTGTGGATGGAACGTTCGACATTGATGGTACTGAATATTCCTTCAAGCGTGTCGCCAAACAGAAATGGGTGCGTCCGCGTGGTAAGTCAGAATACGTCAAAGACAAATCCGACGAATACACGTTTTACATTGACGGATTAGCCGTAAGCGCGAACGTCTATAAGGAACGTGTAGAGGCGTTGCTCGCTCCTATTGATAAACTCAAACTCATGCTTAACGTCCGATACTATCAGACCCTCGATTGGAAGAAACTACGCAAACACTTCTCCGATATGGTGGGTATTATCGACGAAAGCGAACTGCAGGGTGACTACACTTCAATTAAGGCATTACTTGAAAAGTATGGCTCAGTAGATGCTGTAAAGGAGAAACTGCGTCAGGAAATCAATCCAAAGAAGAAAGCGTCGGAATCCCTCGACGCGGAAATCAAGGGCATGAAATCAATGTTACCTACTCTTGATGGCGTTGAGGAAGCAGAAGTTGAGCGCGACAAGAAGTATTCTCAAATTGCGCAGATTGACATAAAGATTATGAATCTCGGCGAAGCCAATAAGCCTTTTGTTGAGAAGCGACGCAAGGAAGAAGAGGCTATCCGCAACCGCAAAATCGCACTTGACGGAGAACGCGGAGTTTGGGAAGAAACGCAAGGAGAAAGGGTGTTTAATATAACAAAGCAGCTTGCGGATATTGACGCTACTAACGCCAAGATTCGCAAGGAAGCGGATAGAATTGAAAATCAACGTAAGTCATTCAAGTATCAGATTGAGCAAGCAAAACAACTCGCACAATTCCAATCAGAGGAACTTGAACGACTCCGCAAGGAGAATGCTGACATCAAAGCTCGCATTTTTGACGAGAATCAAAAATGTCACGTTTGTGGTCAGTTGTTACCCTACGATACGATTGCCGAAATCAAAGAGAAATTCTACAACAAGCGTGAAGCCGACCATAAGGCTTGTGTAGAGAAAGGCATTAAGACAAAGGAGAATCTTGCAAAGCAGAATGAACTGATAGACACTCTCCAATCGTCATTGGATGCATTGGATAAGGAGATGAACGAACTGCAACCAATCATGAGCAGAGATGCGTTAATGAATGACCTCGAAGAAGCCAAAGCCAATATTGTACCTTTTGAACAGTCCGACATCTATGCTACTCTGACAAATGAGATCGCCGATATGGAAGCGAACCTTACCGTCGTGCCCGAAGTTGACTCTGCAGAACTTGTTGCCGAGAAGAAACGACTCAATGACGAAATTGTAGATTTGTCTATCATTTGTGGCAAGCGTGTTGAACGCGAGAATGGGATGAAGCGCATTGAATCTAAAGAAAAGGAGCGATCCGAGGTAGGTATTGAACTTGCCCGACTTGAAGGACTCTTCGACAAATGCGTGGAGCGTGAACGCGAATGGGCTTCAATCGTGCGCGACAGAGCAAACAAGCATCTGCACTATTCTCACGTTGAGATGATCGAACTGACGAAAGCCGGAGAACTTGTAGACGTGTGTACGCTTACCGCCCGCAAGGTAGGAAGCGGTTCGCAGAATAACGCGACACAGATTCTTATCGGTGTTGACTTGGCGCAGGCGTTTCAGACAAATGCAGGTCTAAATCTGCCTATCTTTATAGACAATGCTGAGGGTATCGTGGATTCTAATCTGCCCGACACTCAGTCGCAGCTTTGCTTGTTGTACGTTGACGAGCGTTTCCCGTCAATGGTGATTGAGGGTTCAGAGGAATATCACAATCGGTTAGATGAACTTGCACGTGAATCGACTAATCGTGAGAATGAATTGCGCGAACAAGATGCAGAACGCGAGCGCAAGCGTGATGAAGTGTTAGACGCTTTAGGACTATAAAACCCTATAAATGAATTATTTGGCATACTTCTTCTGGAATCATTTACCCTTAGTCTTAGAAGAAAAGCGGGTGATTGACGGCAAGGAAGAGGTATGCTTAATTCTACCCACATCCCCGAATCAAATCAAGAAAGGCAAGCAGGGCAATTGGATGATGATGTGTCGTCTTGCGGAATGCGAACCCAACGAGCGGATGCAGACCCACGACATTCAGTTATCCTACTTAACCCCTGAAGATTTGCAAAAAAGTTACGACTTCGGGTATCACAGACGCACGGCACACTTAGGCAGAGTGTACGAACACGACCGCACCCCGTCGAAGAAGTTAGATAGAACCAATATGGGACGTGACATACGTCTTGACGGAATCATCGTACTCTCCAATATTCCAAAGGATTTAATCTTTAGGAATGCACAGAACAATAAGCGGTACATATCCAACTTGACGTTCCGAGGGCTGCACGACGACGGATATATATATACGGGAAGTCTGTGTGTGGATGATATACCCCGCCCCGATATTCAGACGAATCCCGAAAACGGAAAGAAATTCATAAATGTAAGACTGAGAAAAATGGAAAAATTGGATACATACTTCAACACCCATGAACTTGTCATAGCACGTCCCGATGGAGAGTGCGTGACTATCGGGTTGTTCAAGGAATGGCGTAAAGATGGCTACGTCCCCCCGCAGACTCCGCAGTACCCGACTCCGCCAAATGAGCCTCTAAAGAATACGCCAAATGAGATTAACGGCATAAAATTCTAAACTTAAAATCAAAAAATATGTATTTCATTGTAACGGCAAAATACGATAAGACACAAGAGAACGGGTTGGTGAAGCCCGTCAAGGAACAATATCTGTTTGACTGCGTTTCCTTTGTAGACGCGGAGACCCGTGCTATTGAGGAACTGTCTCCTTTCATTAGTGGAGACTTCACCATTGACGCAATCAAACGTTCAAGGATCAGCGAGATATTTAATCCCGAATCCGACAAGTTTTATCTCGCAAAGGTAGGATTCATTACGCTTGATGAGAAATCGGGTATTGAAAAACGTTCAACCTCGCAGATACTTATTGGCGCATCCGATTTTAAGGAGGCATACGATACTTTCCTTGATGGAATGAAAGATACAGTGGCAGACTTTGAGGTCATTAGCATTGCTGAATTTCCGATTCTTGAATATTTTCCTACAAAAGTTGCATAATTGAAAATTTCTTTATAATTTTGTAGCAACATCATAATTTGAAGGTTAATTTGGTTAAGAGA
>JAIECF010000220.1 GCA_029068655.1 Muribaculaceae bacterium
TGGAGTGTGACAGTCATCAGCGATGTGCAACCGTAGAATGTATAGTAGCCAATCTCCGTCACGCTCTCTGGTATGACTATATTCTGAAGCGACGTGCAATGTAAGAATAAATACTTGCGTATCTTTGTCATGCCCTTGGGTAAGACTATACTCTGAAGCAATGAGCAGCGTTCAAATGCCTCATCGCCTATCACTGTCACGCTATCGGGAATGGTGACGCTTTGGAGCGACGTGCAGCAATGGAATGCATATCTACATATTCTCGTCACGCCCTCGGGGATATTGACATGTGTAATTTTAGTAAAAGCAGATGAAATAAGGCTATTATTCTCTTTATTGATAATGAGACCATGCTTAAAAATAAAACGGGATGTTTCTATGTCTAAATCATCGAGATTACAGCCACAAAATGCTTCCAGACCAATTTTCGTCAAACTCTCGGGGATAGTTACGCTCCGGAGCGAAGTGCACCCACAGAATGCCCTGTCGCCAATCTTCGTCACGCCCTCGGGAATGATGATGCTTTGAAGCGACGTGCAATTACGAAATGCATACGAGTCTATTTCCGTCACATCATCGGGGATGACGAGATCGGCAGGTGACCCTAATTCTTCATAAGATTCGTTATTAAAAATATTTGCCATATAGCAGTTATTTATAGTTAGTCGTTGGTGTTAATAAATGCATTGAATGAGGAGTAAACTAAATCTTAGGCGTGTCTATCGTATTTCGAAACAACTAATATTGGCATTCATAAGCTGAACACCATACTTATTGTTGAAAGCTTCGCGGATATCCACAAGATTCGGTCCGGCTGTGGATGTTGAGAAGACTTCCACCCCAGTCCGCTCGCCACGATAGCGATTGTCTTGCCTCCCTCGTCAAGGCAGCCGCGATGGGCCGCAGTGTCGCAGCCCAAGGCCAGTCCGCTGACCACGACATAGCCATTGCGCGCCCAGATTTGGCCGAGACGGTAGGCCGCCCCGCAGCCTTCTCCATCGGCAGCTCTTGCCCCGATAATCGCAATTCGGTTGTGCTGACTCAGGAGGCCAAGATTTCCGCGGCAATAGATTGCCTCCGGGCAGTCCGCACCGATCCGCCGCAGACTGCGAGGAAATTCCGGGTCAGTCTTTTCTATTTTAATAATATCCATTAAGTTCATATGTCATTGCAAATTTCAGTTATGTCTTATTCATTTGCATTTGGTCAATTCTGCGTTGAGATGGTCGAATTATTTGCCTACAGTTGCATTGATTAACAGTAATTTTTCTTCAGGCACATTCCATATAGTAGCATAGTAATGTGCAATGAATTTAGCCATGGATTCAATCTCTTGACCGGTAAAGTCGCGATAAAAAAGTAAAGAAAAAGTATCCTTATGCGGAAGTATAAGCTGATGAAATGCTGTGATTTCTTGAAGTTCCGTGTCATACCATGCCAAGGTATTATCCTTAGGACTCCATTTAAGTCGATATGCATTTTCTGCATCATTTTTATACATGGTGATGTATATGTCGGGTGCATTGTTGTTTCCTGAACGTATAACGAGTTCGTTATTTGCCAGTGACAACGAGTGTATAGCATTCAGTATGCGAGGTGGTGCTATAAATTCTTTACTAAATCTTAATGAGGGAAGATCAATGAGAGTAGACAACTTAGATTTTAAGTGACTTTTGAATTTCGAAAAATTTTGATGTAATTCAAGTTCGACACTTTCTATATCCAGGTATTGTTCTTTCTGTTTTGAATCTGGCTTATCATCGAAATTCAGAAAGTTGGCGGCATCACACGCAAGAATCATTACATCGTAACGGTCACCTGTCGGTTCGGTAAAGAATTCACCTGTCTTTCTGGACACCCACCCCCAAACACCATTACGACAAAAACGCAGTGTAGAAATATCGAAAGCTGAATATTCTGGTGCGATATACTCATGTAAATAAGAGTCACGCATTCCGATTTTCCCATCTTTACCAAATATTATGGAAAAGCAAGAATCGTAAGCTATCCAATCCATTTCACACGGAATAAGTACGTCTGGAGTTTTCAAACTAATCATGCCATACTTATCCCCGCGGATTACCTCGCCATTCGAATAGATTTTATCATAGCCTTCTTGATCTATCAGTTGGCCTGAACCATTGCGCTGTGTGCGATAAAATTTGCCATTCTTTTCAACAACAACGTAGTTGGTTATTTCATACATACAGTCCGCACCGCGACATGAATCAAAGAGCGCAGGAACTACTATATTCCCGGACGGATCCTTAAGTCCGCGTTTCCCGGTTTCATCATCAATAAATTCGACATCACAAATTATAAGGTTACTTAGAATATTGATAAGGGTATTTAATCGCTCTAACCGCCGTTTATCTGCTTCCGAACAGTTCTCGGACTCTTCAAAATCCATACTATCGAGTTCTATATAGTCTTTGACATCTTGAGGGGAAGCTATAATAGGTGCATTTAATTCGATTCCAAGGGCCGACAGGTTCTGATAGAAGTTATCATCATTCGGACATACAGCGTCAAAAAGGCTCCTTATCGTCATATTGAGGAATATACACTTCCCCTGATTAAATGGTAAATCTATATAATTTAATTGTAGTGTATTCTTTATATCCATGGCTATTTTTCATTCTGGTCAGTTAGGTGTCTCGGCGTTATCATTGGAGTTGATGTAGTTGAGGTAGTCGCGGTGCCATTTTTTGAGGTCAGCGGTTTCTTCGTCGGAGAGCATACGCTGTACCGGGGTCATGTTCATAGGGTGAAAGAAGGCGAAGTTTTCCATCAGTTCGGTAAACGGGCCGAACTGCACGAAATATTCATCTTCATCCGAGCCGGGAAATAGTGTGGTATTGACCCACTCATCGGGTTGGTTACCTTCTCTGACCCACTCATCTAATGTCCCCAGATAATTGCGGTAACCCCACTCCAGACTCAAGCCCTCGCTGACCACTATTCCGAGCACAGACTGCCCTTGCCGGTTGCGTACAGTCACATATTGGTTGACCATAAATGGGCGACGGGGCGACAGGACGTGTCCGAAGAACTTGCCGTAGATACCCGACTGCTGATAGTGGAAGGCCGAGCAACTTGCCTGTTCCAACAGTTTGCCTTCGCAATCGTAGAGCCACTCCTCTACGGGGAATTGTATCGGCGCAACCTGACCGAAGCCTATGCGGTCAATCTTGAATGTCAGCTCCTTGTCATCGCACGCTCGCTTCTGCATCTCGGCCTCGGCGTCTTCCTTCGTGGCATAATAACCAGATTCGACGCGGGTATTGTCAGTGCGGAGCATTTTCAGTCGGTAGCAGCCCGGGGTATCAGGCGTGGGACGTGTGCGCACCATCTCTTTGAACTCATCGAAGGTCATCATATTGTCGGCAATCTGCTTGCGACGGGCTATGACCTTTTCAATCAACTCATAGAGATGGGTCATGCCGGCGTCGCGGCACTGATGGCCGAAATCGCTCACCACCTTGCAATAACCCTTGGGGAGAAATTCGCGTAGCACCGTATAATGCGAATCGCCAAGCAGTTCATCGGCCAATGAGCAGAGAGCCGATATGCGGAGTCGGCGGTATTTCGCTGTCCAGATTGCGTCATAGTCATTGTAAAGGTCAAGCACTTCCTGAGTCAGCGTATAAGTCTGCACCCCGTCAAGACGCTTGCAGAAATAAGTCTGCTCCTGATTGAGCCAACGCGAAATCTGTGTCTGAGGAGTCAAGCACGGATTGATTACGATAATATCAGCATTGCCCGAATTGCACCGTATAGCCATCCAGCCGCCGAGCGATGTGCCGATTATTATTTCGGGGTTTTCCTGCTCAATCAGAGCGTTGATAATCTCCAGTGATTCCACGGGGTGAGCGGTAAGTTCAGGCGCAATCACGCGGTAACGGCCTTTGAACTGTTTCTGAAGCTGACGTTGCTTCGCCCCGTTAGCCCCCGACATGAACCCGTGGAGATACATCATCACGGGCTGCTTATCAGTCATATTCTCGCTTTCCATATCGTTATTCTTCTATATCGTCATCATATGATTCGTTATTGCCGAGATTGCCCATTGTTGTAGACATTACGGTGTTTTTTGATTCCCGGAAGCCAGGTATGCTGATGCTGAATCCTGCAATGTCGCAAACGGCATTAAGGGGAAAGCGCTTTGAACCGTTGTCGGGCAGGGAGTCTTTATCAATTATGTAGATTACGAGCTGGGGTATTGAGCCGAGTCCGAGTTCTGCACGCATGGTGTTAAGCGCAAATGTGTTATGCTTAACTTCCTTTAATCGAGAGAGTGTTTCGTCAGTCGGACCTGAGATTTCTATGTCTGACAGAAAGTCATTGAACGAACGCAATACGCCGATGTTTAAGATGTTGTCATTTCGATGAGGAGTTCTTTGCGTACGTTTTACTTTTGTGACTGAAATACCTTCGGCCGGGGACCACAATTTCGAAGAATCAATTTCGCGTTTGCCGGCAAGGATAACGTTCCACTCCGAATAGAGCCCTTTGCTAATCTTGTTCTCAAGCCATTTCAGCAGTATTTCTACATTGTTGAGCCCGCGAAGGCGCTGAGAGTATTTATAGGTTGTTAAGAAGTCTTTGATTTGTTCGAATGGGATACCTTGCCATACGCGATTGTTCGCTGCATAGGGA
>JAIECF010000221.1 GCA_029068655.1 Muribaculaceae bacterium
TAGCACCGGTACGGCCGTTGAACGAGTCAACAGCCCCGCCCCCACCCTGCGGAATGGAGCGCACTGCGCTGGGGAGATTGTCGGAGTTCTGCTCTTCGGGCAGCTCTCCTCCCATCTCGCTGACAGCGTTGTAGGAATCAGCGACGTTGTTCTGAATCCGAGTCACCTGCTCGGCGACTTCCGGGTTGAGATTCTCGGGATTCATATTGCTTTACCTCCTCTTTTAGATTGTTGCCAGAATAGCAGCCAGATCAGCGGCCGGCTGGTAGGTGGTGGTATCCACCGGATTGACGGTGACGCTGGAAAATCCATCGTACCCGTCCGGAGCTGTGATGACCTGCTTCTCAGCAGATGCTGTAACGGTCACAGGCTGCAGTTTGCCGCTTGTCCCGCCAGCACTCAGACCCTTGACCGAGGTAGTGCCATCGTGGTAACCCTTGGGGATCGTCAGGGTCTCCCCGGCGTTAACCGTCGAAGTTTCGCCAGAGTGCCCATCGATGGCGTCGAGGGAATCCGCCAGAACATCAAGCTTCTCATCGCCTGTGGCCAGGCCGAAAGAAGCAAGCTTGGAGCGGATCAGGTTGCGGGCAACCTTAACCCGAGAAACCTGATCAATAAGCTGAACGATGATATTCATATCCCATCTCTCCTTTCCTTAGATTTCGCTGATGCTATCCAGCAGCTCCTGAAGCATAGAGCTCGTGGTGACCTGGCCGTTTTCACCGATCATCAGGACCTCACCAGGAGCACCAGTGATCTTATCCTGTTTCTTCCAGAGATCGCCCTTGACCAGGTTGATCAGGCGCTGCAGGGTGTTCTTGCCGCTATACTCTTTCGCCATGATAATATTCACCTCGCATGTATTGAAATTTATGGACCACCATTAATATCATGTATTTGGCGTAATATCCATATATCCCCGTACTCTCCACGCTTCTTATAGTATAATCCTTGTTAAAATGGATGATTAATACATACGATGGATGGGAGGGAATATTCCCTCCCATCCATGTAATGTTATAATGTGAAACGACCAAATTGGTCACGAACTGCGAACTGTTTTGCTTTGGGAGAAATTATTTCTGATATCTTTGCAGGAATCCCAGTACGGACGAAACCCTCTCCATCCCTATCCGTTCGTACTGTATACGTACTGGTCATGGAGTTCACTCGTACTGACTGCATCGTCGGATGAGCCAATGGCATCATGATGATGTACTCTTCCCCATTCTCTCTTGTCACAATGAATCGAATATCACCAAGACCGGCATCCCGTAAATTATCTGCAACTTCCTGCGTACGTTCATACGGATCCGTCGATATGTGGTAGAAGAGTTGAGATAATGTGAGATTGCCCTGGAAAACATCAGTGCTCCAATCTAACATTTCCATCTGGACCAGAATTGTTCCACCATCATGCCATACGACAATTCCTTTGCGGCAGGCGTCTTCGATCCGGTATCCTCCAAACCAGTGGGTCAGATCTCGACCAAAGTACCGGAATGACTGGTCCAGTTCAATGGCGGTATTAGATTGAATATGATACTCCAGTTGTTCCAGACGATCTCCAAATATTCGATTCAGTTCCGTATCAGCAAAGCCATTCGGAAATGTATAGAGCACGTTGATGGAAGTATCGCGGGAATCTTCGTAATGATTCAAGATAACCACTTTCCCGTTCCCGTAGATCTGGATATTGGCAGGATCAAAGTTAATCAGCGACTCCATGTTTTCCAGGATCAGTGTACCATGCACTGTCAGCACTTCTTTGTCCTCGTTATACGCAGAAACAATATGAGCTCCGTTTGTAATACGAATAACGCCACCCTCATGAATAACCACATGACCTTTACGATCGATTGTTAGAGTTGCATCGTTTCCAGATACCTCCAGTGTCCCATAGACATTAAGCTCACCAGGTTCATCGTTGTTGGCAATAAATGCTCCAACATACAAATCCGTGAACAGATACCCATGCGACTGGAATACTTCTGTAACACTCAGCGTTGCTCCCGAATCAATCTGTAACATTTTAATGACCTGGGTGTCTGGTTTCAGTACAGTAGGAACCCCGAGTATTGATACACGAAAATCCCCAAGGGCAATGTTGCCTTTATGGACATGAAGTTGGACTAATTGATTGTGTTCATGCACATTACCTGCCAGCCAAGTACCGCGCATAGTACCAGTATCCAGTTCCGTGTAGTTAGTGGACTGAACAGCCAGATCGATGTTACGCAGATGATACTCATATCCTCTAAGGGAAGTAGGACGTCTAGCTACATCTACATCACTCAGATCGATCACTGCAGATGTATCGAATGTGATGTTAGGATTCTTGATCAGACGTCTGGCCATAGAGAGTGGTACTAGAACCTTGCCGTAGACAGTAATATGCCCCGATATGATATCGATGGCACATCCCTCATCCATTGACCATGTAGAATCAGCGTACATGATCAGATTAGAATTATCATCGATAATCAGACTGCTCCCGCTCGGCATATATAGCTCACCATGTGACAAAAGGTCTCCCTTGTGGAATGTGAGTGTTCCATCTACAATGAGTTTACTGCCAGTTTTGATTGTCATGTTATTGTATGGCAGATCCCCATTATAGACATTACCATTCACCTGGAATTCCTCTCCCATGTGGATAACGCCATTCTCCAGGGAGATGTCGAATCTCTCGTTACCTCGTTCTCCACGGAGGCAGTGTAGTGACATCTCTCCTTCTCCAATCTCATAGAAAGAATCAGAGTTCACAGGAGGGACGTAATTATACGATTGACGCTGCTTCTCAAATGCGAATAGCGTCTCAGCTTGGAATACCATTATATTCACCTCATACTTTCTGTTGATTTCATTTAGGAGTCGGTCAGTTACACGTATATATTCTTAACATGTAGGAAGTCATAC
>JAIECF010000222.1 GCA_029068655.1 Muribaculaceae bacterium
ACAAGAGACAGATACAAGGCGGTTAGGAAACCGCCTACCCATATGCGATACTGCGCGGTTATACTCTGAAGACTGAAAACTGAAGATTTAAGACTATCATGGATAAAGATTCAAAAATATACGTCGCCGGCCACCGCGGTATGGTTGGCTCCGCTATAGTGCGCGAGCTCAAGCGCCAGGGTTACACAAATATCATAACAAAAACCCACGCCGAGCTGGACCTCATCAATCAGCAGGCCGTAAATGACTTCTTTGAGGCCGAAAAACCGGAATACGTCTTCCTCGCGGCCGCAAAGGTCGGCGGTATCATCGCCAACTCTGAGCACCTGGCGGACTTCATGTACGACAACATGATGCTCGAGATGAACGTCATACACGCCGCATGGCGAAACGGATGCAGGAAACTGGAGTTCCTGGGCAGCTCATGCATATATCCGCGCATGGCTCCCCAGCCTATGCCGGAGTCCTGCCTGCTGACCTCCGAGCTCGAGAAGACCAACGAGGCATACGCGCTGGCAAAGATATCGGGACTCAAATACTGCGAGTACCTCAACCGCCAGTACGGAACGGACTACATATCCGTCATGCCGACTAACCTCTACGGGCCCAACGACAATTACCATCCCGAGCACTCACACGTGCTCCCGGCCCTCATCCGCCGGTTTCACGAGGCAAAGGAGGCCGGGCTGGAAGAAGTGACATGCTGGGGCGACGGCTCTCCGCTGCGCGAGTTCCTCTATGTCGACGACCTGGCCAACCTCTGCGTCTTCCTGATGAACAACTACAGCGGAAACGAGACCGTCAACGCCGGAACGGGCAAGGAGCTCTCCATCAGGGAGCTGACGGAACTTGTGGCCTCCATAGTAGGTTATGAGGGAAAGATTCTCTGGGACACGACGCGTCCCAACGGCACACCGAGAAAGCTGCTCGACGTCAGCAAGGCTACCGGGCTCGGCTGGACTTATAAGACAGAACTTGCCGACGGAATACGCCTATCATATGAGGATTTTTTGAATAATCCGATGAGGGTGGAAAGATGACAGGCAGGGAGAATAAAGTAGTATGAAGAGCCGGATGGAGTATAATCTTACGACAAGCCGGATGCGCTTTTGGAGTTAAGCGCAACAATGACCGGGTAGAGAATTATTTTCGAAACAATCTATATGTGTGAAGTGTTATCAAAGTATGACACAGATAGTATTAAATATAGAGAATGCTTCAGCTGCTCAGGCTATTAGAGCTCTTGTCAAGAATATGATAGGAGTTCGTATTGTGTCGGATACCCGAAATACAAAAAAAAATGCTGAGGAAGACCTTGCATCCAGAATCTACAATGGCCTTAAGCAAGTGAAGATGATTCAGGAAGGGCAACTTCCCCGTCGATCTGTTGATGATCTGCTGAATGAACTTTGAAATAATACCTACTCCGGATTTTGAAAAATCCTTCAAGTCGCTTGCTAAGAGACATCGATCATTGAAGCAGGATTTCCGTGATTTCATAGAAGAACTTAAGAAAAATCCATTTCAAGGAGATGAGTTGAGTCCGGGTATTCGAAAAATCCGCATGGCAATAACGTCTAAAGGGCGAGGTAAATCCGGTGGTGCACGTGTCATCACCTATACGGTTGTAGCCATAGAAAATCATGGAGAAATTTATCTTATTGATATTTATGACAAGAGTGACTATTCCACTGTAGATCTTTCAATACTTCAAAAAATCATAAAGGACTTTGGTATTTCTGAGAATTTCTGAATAAATGACAGGAAGCGAGAATAAAGTAGGATGAAGAGCCGGATTGAGTATTATCTTACGACAAACCGGCTGCGCTTTTGGAGATAGATACCACGGACGAATGCGGGAGCATACCGGCTACTGGAAATATTGCATTGGGTGTTGTAAAATATATTAAATGTATTTGAATTTTCAATACTTTTTGGTAAATTTGCAAAAAGTATTGCAATGAACCAAGAATTAATCGAACAAATCTGGAACAAGGCTTCAATAATTGAAGGTCTTAATCCGATGATATATAGGAAAGATGCCTGCGGAGCACTGATTATGCGCGACAAATTCGGCATGCAAAATCCCTTCGGTTGGGAGATTGATCATATATTCCCTGTAAGTCTTGGCGGCAAGGACGATATTGATAATCTACGCCCATTGCATTATCAGAATAATTCAAATAAGGCTGACGATTATCCATCTTATACAGCAAAAATAAAATATGACGGAAAGGAGAATGTTGTCAATGAGAGAAACCTTACCGTCAACACTAAAACCCGCGATAAACTAAAGGTTCTTTATAAAAACGCCTGATCATGCTGACTTCTATAAGTATCACTAAGCTTTTCAATTTATATACATATAATCTTGACCTTCATACCGAAGATTCGAATGTCTGCTTTATTACGGGTCCTAACGGATATGGCAAGACATCTTTACTAAATATCCTAAATTATATATATTCCGGGGATTGGGAGAAGTTGACAAGAATACCTTTTGAAAAGGTATCCTTGACATTTTCTGATGATGCCCGATTCTCGATAACACAAGAAAGAAAATATTTACAGGAAATTGAATCTGACGAAAGATCATCCGAAACTGTTTCATTGACAATAGATTTTCAATTAACTTCATCGGATCTATATTCTTTTGAATGGACTAATGTAGCCGAATCAAATATAGTTCCAGATAAAAACATTGAACTCTTTTTCGAATCGCATCCTGTGTATTATATTCGTGATGGGAGATTATATTCCCCTGACCGTATTCCTACGATAACAAGATGTGTCAAAGATATGAGAGGATTCCTAAACAATTCCTCTTTAGCTGAAACTCCGCAATTTAAAGAAAAGGTAGAAGTCTTCAAAAAAATAATTTCAACTTCAGACTTCGCTGATAAGACTTTACAGATTGATGCCCGATATGGATTCCGCTTTATACTGAACAACGAAGACAAAACCATCCTTTCTCCGGAAAGCCTGTCTTCAGGAGAGCAACATCTCACTGTAATGGCTTTTGAACTTCTGTTTATGGCCCCAGACGATTCATTGGTGCTTATAGATGAACCAGAAATTTCATTCCATATGCTATGGCAAGTCGATTTCCTTAAGAATCTCGATTTAATTTTAGCAGTAAGAAAGCTGCAATGTATTGTTGCTACCCATTCGCCTCAGATTTTCAATATGAAGTGGAAACTTTCAGTTGATTTATTCACCCAAGCAGGTCTAAATCACTAAATCCCATGCCACAATCTCTACAAAGCAGCGTCTTACAACCATCACATACAAAGGCTGTGATTCAAGCTTCCATGAAGTCTACCGGTGGTAGGCAGCGGGTATGGTGCATTGTTGAATCTGACGACGATGTGGAAGTATTTGAAAGGTTTTTCCTTGCCCCTGTCGTATCGGTTCTTCCGTCCACCAATGAAGAGGGAAGAAGAAGCTACCATAATGTAGAATCCATTGTCTTAGATCTATATGCCGAGGAACGTAATCCACAAGTATTTGGTATACGCGATAGGGATTACACTTCTTTTAGTGCGATGTATACCTGTCCTGCCAATATTTTCCTCACTGATGACAGGGATTTGGAAATGATGATGCTTAAATCATCTTCTGTGATTGAAGATTTACGTAGCAGAGATCCGAATTTTCCGGCTAATGTAAGTCTGAGTTCGGATGTTATGAGGTTTCTTGGATATCTTAGGATTTATAATGACGTAAAGCAGTTATCTTGCACGTTCAAGGATAATCTTACAAAAGTTTCTCTTGTATGGGACAATTCCAACCACTATATTTATCCCGATTATAAAGACCGGCTGTTTTCTAAATTTCAGGACATAAACGCGACTGCGGTAACTCGAGCTGAATTTGATCAATTCATTGCAGAAAACAATCTGGAAGATAAAACAAACTATGACATCTGCAGAGGTCATGACGTTTGCAGGTTGTTGTGCAGTATAATGATAAAAAAGCAATTCAGTAATCCAAAGGTTATATTTCAATGGATGAAAGATTCGTACTCATTCGAAGCCTTTCAGCAAACTTCATTATACCATGATCTTGTGGATTGGTCAGACAATAGAGGACTAACTATTTTTCCGTAAGCGTCCAAAAATGACGTGTCCAACCGACAAAATTATGTAGTCACACAAAACCGCAAAGGGCTCGCTGAGTCTTTAGCTTTCTATGCCGGCACTCGGAAGCAAAAGTCGCTGAGGCAAGCTCGCTACGAGTAGCCAAACCGCCTACCCATGGATATGCTGCGTAGCCTCCGGGACGGAGGCTTCCCGGCCTCCGAGCACAGTCCTGCCCTCACCACCAAACGAAGTTCCTGAAAACATTGATACCCTGCTCCTTTGCGGCTCTGCGTGAGGCTTATGGTGATATCGGCGTCTCATCATATCTCTCGGATATTCAATAAAAGGGGAGCTGAGGTCAGACAATCGTAAATGACACTTTTAGCCATACTTTGAAAATTTTAAAGTTGAACTTTTAATTTTACAAAGTTAAGGATTAATATACGCATCTGTAAAATTTACCGGGATTTTTTCTCCGGAAGCGCAGTATCAATATAACTTAAAAAACATATGAACACCAGAAGAAATATACCTTTTTCGCCCCCGGATGTGACGGAGGCGGAAGCTCTCGAAGTGGCCGAAGCTCTCAAGTCAGGGTGGATCACTACCGGTCCGAAGACCAAGGAATTCGAGCATCTTATCTCTATGTGCTGCCAGACCGCCCGCTACGATGCGGAAGGGAAGCAGATTCCCACAACTGTATGTCTCAACTCGGCTACCGCGGCTATGGAGCTGGCACTGCGTGTTTTAGGCGTAGGGGAAGGCGACGAGGTGATCGTACCGGCCTACACTTATACGGCTACTGCAAGCTCCGTATGCCATGTCGGAGCACGCCCCGTCATGGTGGACTGCGCTCCCGGTTCGTTTGAGATGGATTACGACAAACTCGCTGATGCGATCACGGAGAAGACAAAGGTCGTGATGCCGGTAGATTTAGGAGGTATAGTAGCTGATTATGACAAGGTGTTTGCCGCGGTCGAGGCTAAGAAAGACCTTTTCAATCCTTCAAATGACATCCAGAAGGCTTTCGGACGCTGCATAGTGGTGGCCGACGCGGCTCACGCTTTCGGCGCCATGTGGCACGGCAGGATGTGTGGCGAGATCGCTGATTTCACATCATTCTCATTCCATGCGGTGAAAAACCTCACCACTGCAGAGGGTGGAGCCCTTACATGGAGGGCACATGAGGGTGTGGACGATACGGAAATCTACAAGAAGCTGCAGCTGCTGTCGCTCCACGGCCAGAACAAGGACGCGCTCGCGAAGACAAAACTCGGAGGATGGGAATACGACATCATCGGAACCTGGTATAAGTGCAACATGACGGATATAATGGCAGGAATCGGTCTGGCCCAGCTGAAACGCTATCCGGAGATGCTGCGCCGTCGCCGGCAGCTTATAGAGAGATACAATGTTGCTCTCGAACCTCACGGCATCCTGGTGCTCCCCCACTACAGCAATGAGCATTCATCGAGCGGACACCTCTATCTAACCCGGATACCCGGCATCACGGTGGAGCAGCGCAACGACATCATCGTGAAGATGGCGGAACGCGGCATAGCTACTAACGTTCACTACAAACCCCTGCCCATGATGACTGCCTACAAGGCGCTGGGATATGACATAAAAGACTTTCCGAATGCTTACGAGCAGTATCACAATGAGATAACCCTCCCCCTGCATACCCGCCTCACGGATGAGGACGTGGAATACATACTCGACAATTTCATAGAAATCGTTAAGAGGCTTGAGGCTTAAGTCTTCTGAAGACGGGAAACGCTAACCATAACAATGGAAAACGGGAAACAGAAAACTGACAGCTGATAGCTAATAGCTTAAAACTGACAAATAAGCGGCCTGTCCACACTCTTAAGACTGAAGACTAAAGACTGAAGACTTAAAAAACATATGAGATCATTCAAAGACCTTCTGAAATGGTATTTCTCCCGCAGGGCTCTGCCCTACTGGAGCATCCTTCTGCTCGACTCGG
>JAIECF010000223.1:0-1439 GCA_029068655.1 Muribaculaceae bacterium
GTCTGAACCAGGCGCCATTCATCATTGCCGAGGAAGTCCTTGCCTGGAGAGTAGGCTACCACGAAGCTGCCCTTGATCTTGATCTTAATCGAAGCTAACTGTCCGTCGTAGGGATAGTAAGCCCTTACTACCTGTTCGTTACTGTTGTACTGAGCAAGCAGTACAGAGCCATCGTTTGGCATTGGCTCGACAGCGAAAGCGGTACCGGCACAGAGTAGCACTGCCGCCATAATGAGAATCTTTTTCATAAAGCGATAAATGTTTTGGTTATATATGTTTCAAGCCTTTATGTCCTTAAAAAATCAAGTACAGAAAAGCCTTGTGAAACTATATACCAAATGCATTACGAAAGTAAACAGTACATTTGAAAAATGTAATTAAGATTGAAACTTTCATGGAAGTTGGAGGACTCCCACAGCCCTCCAACTCTTCCTTTATTGTGACAGACTATTTTCCTATCGGTTTTCTTGTTGCTTTTTCCTGTTGTTTTCAGCTGTGAAGAGATCGTAGGAGGCTTGTCTTAGACATCCTTTTGCATCGAAGAAGGAATCAAGGAGTTCTCTAAGTATTTCCTCATTGTCCGGACATGATGGATAGAGCAGTAAGTCATAGCGACAGTGGATCTGGATTACGTCGTTCTCATCCGGGTCGCTTAGGAAGACTGTAGGACGGCTGCGCGTGTTTGTGAAGTTCACCGCCTCCCAGATCAAGGTCAGTTCAGGGGAATTGTTGGAGATATGTGCCCATACAGGATCAAAGATGCGAACGTTACGTTCGTGTACAAAAAAGATGAATCCTTCTCCACGGTAATATGCCCGTATGGAGTCATCGGGTGAATCGACTTGCTTGCAGTTAAGGCTGCGTAGGAGGTCAAGCAGCAGCTCCTTTGTTTCAGCGGTGGCGCTGAATTCCGGATTTTCTTTCTTTTCCATGATTATATCTGTTAAAAAGTTAATCGGAATAAAGATGCTCATTTTCAATTGATTTGTTAAACGAATCGTTCGAAAATAGGCATAGTTATCCCTATGCTTAATATACAGATATTTGGCCTTAGACTGTCTCACGACAGTGTGCCGTCAGGATTTCGATTGCAAAGATAATAATTTTTCGTCAAACTCACTCACTAAGTGATTAAATTTTTATCCGGATTTTATTATTTTTTTATATAGCCAGATACAAACCATAGATTTACATTCCTTAGCTCAGGGACTGCACTATTTCTCTGTGAGTTTCTGGCTATGCGAAGCAGACCGTTATCTTAGCTTGCTCGCTATAACCGCGACTCTAAGATTTATAATATGTTGAAAATCTGTTCCTTTGCGCCTTTGCTTTCTATAATTCCTTGCAAGTGTTTTAACATCTTTTAAGGAAAAAATTGACCAAAATGTTTTGTGATTCACAGTTATGGGGGGGGGGGGGGGGGGGGGGGGGGGGGGCCG
>JAIECF010000223.1:1449-2689 GCA_029068655.1 Muribaculaceae bacterium
ATTTTTTAAATAAAAAATAACAAAAATTTTTTTTGGTTTTCCCTGTTCGCGGTGGGGGGGGGGGTTCGGCCCCCCCCCGCCGCTCGGGCATCCCCCTCCAGAAGGAGAGAGGAATTATACCTATGTCGCGGTTATGCCCCGGTACTTACACTGCCTTATTCCATTGCTTCTTGGATTTCCCGTATTTGTCGATGTCGAATGTCGTCCTGCTCCGTATCATCGACATGATTATGTTGATGAGCTTGAACTTGCAATTGTTCTTTGCCTTGTTCCTATGGATACCCCGTGCAAGCAGCCGGTCATAGTAATTCCTGATTGTAGGATTCCACGTCAGCGCGCTGTTGACGGCCTGAGAAATAGCCGAGTTTGTCTCCCTGTCGCGAAACCTGCTTACGCGCCGTTCCTTGTCCACTGAGGTACCCGACTGCTCTACCTGTGAAGGTACGACACCGGCAAAGTTACCGAAGGTCCTCGCGTCATCCATATACTTGAAATTGTGTGTCTTGATGATTATGCAGCATGCCGTTACCGGGCCGACTCCTTTTATCGATTCCATTATCCTGAAGTTCTCGCTGAACTCCTCTGTATCCCTGAGCATGCTCTCAAGCTGGCGATCCGTTTCCTTGAGCTGCGCCTCGATCATATCCAGCTGCCGCTGCGCCACCCGAATAGCCATAGGGGCGGCATCCAGCACTCCGCTCTTTATCTGGTTGACCTTTGCGACCTTGTCCTTTGTGAGCATATTGTGGAGGGTAAAGAGGGAACGCAGTTTCCTGTAGGCTGGGGTGTCAGGCTCATGCAGCCTGACGTCACTCTTAAAGTAACGCAACGCGTATTCCGCTATACGTCGGGAGTCTGTTCGATCGTCCTTGGTCCTTACGATTCCGCTGCATCGCTTTATGCGCAGTGCGGACTCCAGCCACATGTCATAGCCCTTCGATGCAAGGAAGTCACTCAGGGCCGCGCTGCAGATGCCTGTATTCTCCCCGCAGAAGATCCAAGATGAGCGCCCCTTGCCCTCGGGAAGGTGCCTGACGCTTTTCCTTACCCATGACAGGAAGGCCTTGAAACCTTTCTCATCATTTTCAAACTTGCTGTAATCCAGCTCTATGAAGTCGTCCTCAACGCGACGCTTAATGGTTGCGTCAAAACTTTTCTTGGAAAAATCAATCCCGATTGCGATTTTTTTCATAATTTTGCATTTACATCGTTAATTTTTCAGATCAACCGATATAACTGT
>JAIECF010000224.1 GCA_029068655.1 Muribaculaceae bacterium
GCATCAACGTTCGAACGTTTTTCAGCATAATAGAACATACATACCAGCCGCTGCACTTCCGCGGTGTTGCGCATAATTTCAGCCGCTTTTTCTGACACTTTTGCCTCTGCAATATACTTCTCGCATGTATCATAAATACCTGAATACGTTTCAGCTATTTTAAGCTTAGCTTCATCAATCGGCATTTTTGCGTCAAGCTGCCAACCTCTGATATAAGGACTACACGGAGAAGCTATCAACTCGTTATTTATCGTGCCCAATGAGCCGCCAAATCGAATTGCGTCATTCTTTCCCTTACCAGTTGACTCACTCTCCAGCAACTTGTCATAGTCAATCATAATCTCGAGATCGTTATGAGGCTCCAGATAAACGCCAAGACTAATTCCTTTAACGTTAGCGCTCATCATTGCAGTCTGTGCCATGGGCAACAAAAACCTGCGGCTGAAACTACCGTCGGCCTTAATCGGTATGGCAACAGGCTTTGAGTTCCTAACCGCCAGGTCTTCAACATACAACTGCAAAACACTTATGCCGCTGCGCTGACGATTATAACCCTTGATAAAGCCGCTCACTGTAATGGTATCTGCTTCAAAAATCGTTTCAATCGGCCGATAAGGCTTTACCGTAACAGTCCGGGCATCTTTATCCGCTTTCTTTCCTTTACCGGCAATGTCGATGCCCCAGATTGCCCAGTTCGTGGTCGCACCGGTGTCTATTTTTTTAACAGACTTGGGCAGCGGCGGATAAGTAACGGTAAACACCGTCTCTCCCGATTCCGGCATGAAATATTTCTCATCATAATTGAAGGACGCGTCAAGCGCAATCGGCTTCACCTTGACGGTATCACCGGGCAAACTGATTTCAACTTCCGTCGGGTTAAGCGTAATCCACCCCTTCGGCTTAAATTTTGCCGTAAAAGTCAAACGTGTTGCATCTTTAGTACGTTCGACTTCCGTAACCTTCAATGTTCCCGACTTTCTGAAATCATAGTCAGGCGATTTGATAACCTTTGCAGAGACTAACCCGGCAAAACACATACCGGCAACAATAGCAATAAGAACTTTTCTTAACATAATGGACAATCTGTGAGATATTATGCTGCAAATATAGCAATAATAGTTGAATATTAAGCTATAAAGGCCGATAATTCGTTCAAATAGTCAACTTCATTTCCGGTAGAATCATATCAATCATTGACTGAGGCACACCACATTCCTTTGCTATAATCGGCCATTGGGAAGCACTGTCAGTAATGCTGTCAATGATTTCAGCGGCATCTTTAATGTTATTTCGTAAAGCGAATTCAAGCAAGTCTCGTCTGGTTATGTCGTCAAACTTGCCGTTTATTGACATCTGATGCTTCGATGTCCATCCTCCTTTCGGATTATAGGCAAAACCCATATCATAGGCCGGTGAGAGCTTCCATTTGCCAGTCTTATCCATAAGGAATTATATATTTTTTGTATGATCGTCCTGATTTCTTATCACTACATTAAACACCATTCGGCGAAACATCTCCTGTGCCTGAGAATACGGCAGACGTAAGGCTCTCATAATATTGAAAACCTGTTCATAAGAGTATGAGCGTGGCATCCTGTAATCATAATGCGCAATTCCGCAAAGGGTCTGCATATGGATTTTCTCGCCATTGATACGATCAAATCGTTGTGTCAGGAAATGAGCCCGTCCATTCTCCTCAATCAGACTACAATCCGACATTTCAATTCCGCATTCTCTGACAAGACGGAAAAAGGAGTATTCAAGTCTACCAAAATTTTGCGTTTCACGAAATCCGGCTTCCGCCGTAACTCCATCGAGTTTTATAAGATAATAATCAAACCCGAGTGGAGCCTCTATTTGACCTGATCTTACTTCCCCTGTCATCTTATTATATGCAATTATCGCTTTGGCTCTCTGACCACCGGCAGACGTTCCCAGACGCACGATTTCAGCAATAGCAGCCTTCTTATCCGCCGACAAATTTGCACCAAACTCCTCCTTCTCTGCCAAAGCCTCACTTGCGACCTCAACTAATGAATCAATTTCAAGTTTGGTATCTCCTCCATAAGGCACATCCATCGCGGGTTCGAATTCCAATGCTCCCATACAGCGTTTACCAAGAAAACATAGGGTCTCCACAGCATTGCTGCTTTGGCGACCTGTAAGAGCGAGCCAACGTTCCAACAAAGCACGGCCGTATGTATCAGGCAAGGAATCTGCAAGCAATCCAGGTAACCCCTTGAAAGTCTCGCGCCCGATATCACCAAACGAATACACACGTCCTTGACGCACGGGCATCAGTATCGGCGATGGCTCCAATCCTTTACCACTAAAAGTATCTGCATATTCAAATAATGCAATATTGCGGCTATCGTCCCAACGAACAGAGCCCATGTGCTGACCATAAAGGTTAACTTTTGCAATATCTACCATTCCGATTCCTCCGTATTGTTATTGATGGTTGATTGATTTTAAACTGATGTTGCTTTTTTGCGCTGTTTCCTTCGGGC
>JAIECF010000225.1 GCA_029068655.1 Muribaculaceae bacterium
AAATCGCTTACTTCATCTAAGCAGTTAAACCCATCTAAACTACCTAAACCATCTAAACCATTTAAACAATTAAACGCTTAAACAAATTAAACCACCTAAACCATCATTTCCTTATAGTGAATGCGGCACATGAATAGCCTCCGCCAAATACCATAAGCGAAACAGTATCTCCTTTCTTAAGTTCGTTCTGGTGCTGAGAGAGAACGAGCGGTGCGCTTGCACTTCCTGTATTGCCAAGTTCCTGAATATTGTTGAGAAATCTTTCCATCGGCATTTCCATCATTCTTGCAAGCTGCTTGACTATCCGCATGTTGGCCTGATGAGTGATGAAATAAGTTATATCTTCCTTATTCAATCCGGCCGCATCAAGGTTCTTCTCAAGAGCATGTTGCATATATTTGACGGCATACATGAAGACATCGCGACCGTTGGGCATCGATATTCCACCTTCTTTGGGCCTGAGCATCACACCGTCAGGTCCGGCTCCGATATGTCCGACTCCCTCTGTATAGACAGAAAGAACCTCGATGTCGTTTTCCGACACACGGTCGGCGCTCAGGAAATATGCGACAGCTGCATCTCCCCATAGATGCCCTGCCTTATGATCATGGTCGTCAGAATAGTATGAATTGTGTTCGCTGCATATGAGTAGAGCGCGTTTTGCCTTTCCCATGGCGAAGTACCCCTCAATGATCTCAAGACCATTGACGAAGGAACTGCATGCCGAAGAGGCATAGACGGCTTTCGCTCCTTCTATACCGTATTTGCGCTGAACTCGGTGGGCTACAGTGCCGACAGTATCGAAGGCGCAGTAATGGGCTGCTACAATGAGGTCAACGTCCTTGATGGAATAGGGGAGACGCGGGAGAGCGTTCTCCACAGCCTCATACGCCATCGTGTCTACGTTTTCATCTTCTGAGCAACGGCTGCGGCTTTCAATGCCTGTACGCTGAACGATCCAGTCTGCATCAAGACCGTTAAGATCCTTGAAGTATTCGTTGGAGACTCTGCTTGAGGGAATGTAATGGCCTATTGAGTTGATATACATATACAGTGTTTTAGTATGGGTTGCTGCTATTCGTTTATTGCCTTTTATGGATGTTTCGATCTCTTACCTTTTCATCAGTCCGGAGAGCAAGATGGATACAATTGACTTGGAGAGTTCATCCTTCTCTACTCCGATTTCGGAAAGGTCGTCACGGATGTATGGCACGTCGAGACCTTGTATCGTCTTTGTTATGATGAGGGCCGTACGTGGTATGCTTTCTATTTCGAAAATACCCTCAGTAACTCCTTCGGCAAGTATCTGCTGCAGAAGAATTGTCTCCTTACGGCTTACTATTCTCCTTGCCCTGTCGACTTTCCTGACATCCCGGAAAAACCAGGCACGAAGCGATCCATTGCGGGAGACCACCTCACGCATAGTCTCGAAATGAGCGTCGATATATTCCTTCAGTTTCTCGTCTGCAGGTATGGGCTTGGCCACTATGGCCCGCAGCTGTGAGAGCGCGATGTCGGTCTCCTGCTCGATTACGGCGTTATAGATGTCGCGTTTGCTCTTGAAATAGGTATAGATAGTGCGTCGTCCCTTTTCCGAAGCAGATGCGATGTCGTTCATGGTCGTGTTTTCGACCCCTTTTCTTGCGAAAACCTGCCGCGCTACTTCTATGAATCTTTCCCGAGTCTTGAGTCCCACGCTTTAGATGTTTTTTGTTTTGGGGTAGGGGATCGTAAAATTGCACATTCATGCTTTATTGTGCAAAATTAATCAAAAAAACGTCTATTTCCAAATTATATTCAAATAATTTATTTCTTAATAACAGGTAACATTTCTGGCAATGGATAAGTCTCGACCTCAATTTTCTCCTTTGACACGGGATGGATGAACTCGATCTTTTTAGCGAGTAGCGATATTCCACCTCCCGGATTGGATCTTCTGGCTCCATACTTAAGGTCTCCCTTTATGGGAGTGCCTGTAGAAGACAGCTGTGCCCTTATCTGATGTTTCCTTCCGGTCAGGAGAGTCACTTCAAGCAGTGAATATCTGTCGCCTTCGGCTATTATTTTGTAGCGAAGTCTCGACAGTTTTGCATCGGGTGCATTCTTTTCCACCACTCTTGTCTTGTTCAGTCTTCCGTCAGATTGAAGCCATGACTCGATCTCTCCCTCTTTTTCCTTACGGTGCCCTTCTACGAGAGCCCAGTAGGTCTTATGAATTTCGCCTTTCTTCAGCATCTCGTTGAGACGAGTAAGGGCTTTTGATGTCTTTGCGAAGATCACTAAACCCGACACAGGACGATCTATGCGGTGCACGACACCACAGAAGACATTTCCCGGTTTATTGTATTTCTCCTTAAGATAAGCTTTGATTGTTTCGGATAAAGGGGTATCGCCTGTCTTGTCGCCCTGCACTATCTCGCCGGCTTCTTTTCGGACTATTATGATATGATTGTCTTCGTAAACGGGTGTCATGGTATTAGATCTGCTTTCTGTTCGACAGTATGTCGGCGGCTATTCGGAAGTCTCCGGGATAAGTCACCTTTATGTTGTAGGGATCTCCCTCATAGATATGTATCCTGTGTCCCGCAGCTTCCGCAACGGACGCGTCATCTGTGAAGATGGTTGAAGAGTCAGCTTCCGTCTTCCTGTAAGCATCTTTAAGGAGTACTATGTCGAAGACTTGTGGTGTCTGTACCGCATAGTAGCGTGCACGGTCTACGCTCCTGTTGTCGTAAGCGTTTCCCTCTCTCAGTGAATCGGAAACAGGCACGCCTGGTATAACAGCACCATATTTGCAGGCCTTTGTCCATCCCTCTGCGATAAGTCTTTGTGATGCAAGTGGCCGAGCCGCATCATGAACGGCTACGAGTCCTCTATCCGAGTTGGGAATCAGAGAGAGGCCGGCAGCCACGGAGTCTTTCCTTGTTGCTCCACCCATGGCAAGCACATGTCTCGGACAGTCATATCCTGCAGTTTCTTTCCAATATTCGATGAAATCAGAATGCATCACAACGATGAGGCGGGTGTCCGGATCTTCATCATGGAAAGCCTTGAGGGTCCACCATAGCATAGGACGACCGCACAGGTCGTGAAACTGCTTTGGAAGAGAATCGCCGGAGCGGCTTCCAACCCCTCCGGCGACTATGATGGCATATTTTGATGTCATATTACGATATCACATGTTCATGCCGCCGTCTACCTGGATCACCTGTCCGGTGACGTAGCTCGACATATCGCTTGCAAGGAAGAGAGCCACGTTGGCGATGTCTTCCACCTGGCCTCCGCGACGTAGAGGAATCTTCTTGCACCAGTCTGCGCGTACCTCCTCAGGAAGGGCTGCTGTCATGGCTGTCTCGATAAAGCCCGGAGCGATCGCGTTGGCACGGATGCCGCGGCTGCCAACCTCCTGTGCTATACTCTTGGCAAGCGCAATGAGACCTGCCTTGGAGGCGGCATAGTTCGCTTGTCCGGCATTGCCGTGTACGCCCACTACAGAAGCCATATTGATGATTGAGCCGCTGCGCTGACGCATCATGATGGGAAGTACGGCATGGATGAAATTGAAGGCAGACTTAAGGTTGACAGCAATCACTGCGTCCCACTGAGCCTCACTCATACGCATCATTAGGCCGTCTTTAGTAATTCCTGCGTTGTTGACGAGTATATCTATGGAGCCGAAGTCTTCTTTGATTTTCTTTACGACCTCTTCTGTCTGAGCGAAGTCAGCTGCATTGGAAGCATATCCCTTAGCCTTTACACCAAGGTCGATAAGTTCCTGTTCAGTCTGTTTGCCGTTTTCATCGATTGCAAGGTCGGTGAAGGCTACGTTGGCGCCTTCAGCGGCGAACTTAAGTGCGAGAGCCTTACCGATGCCGCGGGCGGCGCCGGTCACGAGGGCTGTCTTTCCTGCTAAAAGATTCATGATTTATGTCTTGTTATTGGGTTGATTGCTTTTTCAGTGTGCAAATTTAATCATTTTCCGCGATATACGCAAATTTAGTTGTGTCTGGATTATGGTGATTTGTATAGTTGAGAGAAATTATGCATTGTGAATTATGAATTATGTATTTTTTATATTATCTTTGCATTATGATGCTCATACAGGTCATACTTCCACTTCCCATCCAGGGCTTTTTTACCTACAGCGTGCCCGATGATGTCCGCGACATGGTGGGCATCGGCACTCGTGTGCTTGTGCAGTTCGGACGTAAGAAATACTATACGGCTATAGTTGCAGGAATCGATCAGACTCCTCCTAAAGACTATGAGGTGAAGGAAATAATGGCAGTGCTGGATCCACATCCTGCACTCAGATATCCTCAGCTTAAATTCTGGGAATGGATATCCGACTATTATCTCTGCTCGATAGGGGAGGTGATGAAAGCGGCTTTACCTACGGGACTTAAGATAGAGAGCGAAAGCGTGGTGACGCTCAATCCGGAGTTTGACACTGACGAAGGCATCAGGCTTACTGATCGGCAGGCAGAGATTGTGGCCGCTCTTCAGCATTCGGGCAAGGACTCCCTCGCAGGGCTGGAGAAGACACTCGGTATAAAGAATGTTGCTCCGCATGTCAATGCTCTTCTGGCATCAGGAGTGGTGAAGGTGGATGAAAAGATTGTGGAGAAGTATCGACCTAAGACAGTGACAAAGGTGAGACTGCTCTGCGAACGTACTGAAGAAGAGAAACTGCATTCATTCTTCGATCTTACTAAGCGAAGTCATCAGCAGCAATCACTATTGCTTGCCTATCTTGACATGTCGAAGTTCATGGTAAAGGGGGAAGACGTCAGAGACGTAGAGCGTGAGGCGCTTCTTAAGGCGGCAGGTGTTTCACCCGGAGTGCTGAAAGGGGTCGTAGATAAGGGAATTATTGAGGTTTATAAGGATAAGATCAACCGCTTTGCTTCGGGAAAGGATAGGAAAATAGTTCTTCCGGTACTCTCGCACGCACAGGCTGAAGCTGCGAAGCTTATCAGGGAGTCTTTTCGTGAGCATGCCATAACACTTCTTCATGGAGTGACAGGATCCGGAAAGACTGAGATTTACTGCGACCTGATCAACGAGGTGCTGGAGCAAGGAAATCAGGTGCTTTATCTCGTGCCGGAGATTTCGCTCACTACTCAATTGACCGATAGACTTAAGAAAGTCTTCGGCGACCGTCTGCTTATTTACCATTCAAAATTCTCAGACAGCGAGCGGGTAGATATCTGGAACCGTCTGTTGACAACTAATGAACCATTGGTCGTACTTGGAGTTCGTAGTTCTGTTTTCTTGCCTTTTGCGCGACTTGGACTGGTAGTTGTAGATGAGGAGCATGAAGCTTCCTACAAGCAATATGATCCTGCACCACGCTACAACGCACGTGACGCCGCCACTGTACTTGCATCGATGCATGGGGCGAAGACACTCTTTGGAAGCGCCACTCCATCTATCGAGACATATTGGAAAGCTACCAACGGCAAATTCGGACTTGTGACTTTATCTGAAAGATATGAAGGAGCTTCTTTGCCGGAGGTGGAGGTGATCGATATGCGGCGGATGAGGAAAGAGAAGAGTGTGAAGGGGATTCTATCGACTCCTTTGCGGAAGCAAACACGCGAGGCTCTTGATTCGGGATGGCAGGCGATAATGTTTCAGAACCGTCGTGGATTTGCCCCTGTCGTGGTATGTCATACCTGTGGATGGAGCCCGAAATGCGGTAATTGCGACGTAAGTCTTGTCTATCATAAGGGAAGCAAGTTGCTACGTTGCCATTATTGCGGATATACGCAGACACTTCCTGATCTTTGTCCGGCATGTGGGGAGAATACGCTCGAGAAATACGGCTATGGTACCGAACGCATAGCGGAGGAAGTGCAGGAGGAATTTCCGGATAAGAAGGTGTCGCGTATGGATCTTGACACTACACGCAACAAGCAATCATATCAGGAATTGATAGAAGAATTCGCCGATCATCGTACCGACATACTTGTTGGTACGCAGATGGTCTCAAAGGGACTTGATTTTGAGAAGGTGAAGATTGTGGGTGTACTTAATGCCGACACTCTTCTTAATTTTCCTGATTTTCGTAGTAATGAAAGGGCCTTCAATATGCTCGAGCAGGTTGCCGGACGTGCCGGACGACGTCAGGAAAAAGGTAAGGTATTGATCCAGACCACAAAAGCAGACGAAAGAATACTTGAGCATGTCAGAAACCATGACTATCAGTCATATTACGAGGAAGAACTTGAGGAAAGACATAAATATGCATATCCGCCGTTTACAAAGATCGTAAATGTCTATGTGCGCAACAAGGATGCGGCGACTTGCGATGCGGCTGCTGTCATGCTTTCGATTGAGTTACGAAAGATTTTCGGATCAAGAGTGCTTGGTCCGGAGAAACCCTTTGTGTCGCGTGTAAACACCTGGTATATTCAGCAGATAATGCTGAAGGTTGAGTCAGGGGCCTCGATGAAGAAGGTGAAGGCGTTGCTGCGTCAGGTCTATGAGCGCCTTGCTCCTACACCTCAGATCAAATCATCACAGATACATTACGATGTCGACCCTGTCTGAGTTTATAGTGTAATGCAGACAGAAGTCCCTTTATTCATGTTGCTTTGTATGCGGATATCGCCTCCGTGTTTCAGGATAATCTGGCGGCTGATTGCAAGTCCTACTCCTGATCCATTCGTTTTGGTGGTGAAGAATGGGGTGAAGAGTGAATCCATCGCTTCATGTGTCATTCCGCAACCGTTGTCTTTAATTGTCATATAAGGTCTGGAATCTGAAATTGAGAGCACTATATTGACAGAGCCTTCTTCTGGCGGCAGAGCGTCAAGAGCATTTCTAAGGAGATTCATCATCACCTGATTCATAAGGGTAATATCGATGTTCAGAATCATGTCTTCAGGTATAGTATAGGTTACTGTTTCCTCCGGCATGTCCCTACGTTGAAGCTCCGCTTTATAGATTTTTTTTAGAGATTGGAAGTAATCACCGGCACGGACTTCCTCAAGTTTCGGTTCGGGCAGATGAGTGAGGTTGTAGTAGGAATCAAGAAATCTTCTGATTCCTTCCGCCTGGGAGTGCATAAGGACAGATGCTTCCATGAGAGCCTTTCCTTGATATCGCTCTGAGTGCGTCTGCATGTCGGCTGAAATGGCTGCTATTGGAGTTATTCCATTGCGCATTTCATGAGTCATGACCTTCAGCACTCTGTCATAGTATAATTTACGCGTCTGCAATTCGCGCATATTGTTGTGGTAGAGTTCAGATATTCGGTTCATTGATTCAGACATCGCATGCAGCTCTCTGTCTCCTCCTGTTTCGACACGCATTGTAGTATCGTTCATTTCAAGAGATTTGACGAAGGATGACATAATGCCGATCAGCTTGGATTGGAGATAGATCAGGATTGCAATGCATATGGAGGCTGCTATCAGCATAAAGCATCCTTGCGGCCAGCAGCCGGATACAAATAGCCATGTTGCAGTAGCCGAAGAAATAATTATGCCGGCGAGCAATAATGCAATATTTATACGGAATCTCTTCATTTCTTCAAGAGATTGTAAAGGGTTTGGCGGTTTACTCCGAGTTGTTGGGCAGCTGCGGAGAGGTTTCCACCGCAGCTGGCGATGACGCTTCTGACGTGGCGCATCTTCACTTCATCGAGCGTCAGGCCGAGGCGTTCGTTTTCAGCTTCTTCAAGTTTTAAAGCCTTTTGTGCTGCCTCTTTATACTGACGTATTTGTCGGTTTTTTGAAATAGCTTTTTTTAGTTTTTCAATAAGCTGATCATTATCCCATGGCTTGGTGACAAAGTCTTCAGCACCTAATTTCATAGCCTTCACAGCTATTTCTACATCTCCGAATGCAGTTATTACCACAATTGCGGGAGGCGCAGGCAGACTTTTGAGACGTTCAAGCCAGAACAGACCATCACTGCAATCAAGTCTACCGTTATCAAAATTCATATCGAGAAGCACGGCGTCGTAGCTGCCGGGCGAAGAAAGAGTTGCGATCATCGCCGGATTCTCCACGGCCTCGACCTCCTCAAATTCATCACTTAGCAGTAGCTTAAGCGTAGCCCTTACAGCCGAATTGTCGTCAATTATTAGCAATCGATCTTTCATCTATTTTTTATACGATTGTTCCGGCATAAAGTTGTTCGAGTGGGAAAATTAAATCCCAGTTTTTCCCC
>JAIECF010000226.1:0-2553 GCA_029068655.1 Muribaculaceae bacterium
GCCAACTTCTTCTTCACCAGGAACGATGGGATCATCAGGCATACCGCCTTCCCACAATGTGAGCAGAGACTCCTCACTGAACTCCACCATCTTCTGATGGGTGTAGTCATCGGGAACCTGTGTAGCAGGAACCTGTTCACCTTTATACATAGCATCAACCTGCTCACGTGTGAGTTCCACCATAGGTTCACACTCACATACAGGGGGCTCCGGTTCTGGCGGCTGTGGAGGATCCGGTTCCACCGGAGGCTGGACACTATCCCACATATCGTCTACGTCATTGGGATCAATCTCAGTGCAATTACACTCACACTGACCTCCAGTACCAGTGAGGCCGAGTTCCTCGAGGAACTGATTGATGGGAATTTCATGCGCCTCCCCAGTAAGGTCATCAATGTTTGCAATGACGTAGCCGGGACGACAGGCGATCTTCTTGGGGGTAACTGCTTTATCCTGAATATGACGAGTGATGATAGCTTTATTCAAGATATGACGAGTGTGTACAGCGTGGTCCCATATCTGATCTTCTGTCACGTACTCCAGGAATGCAAGACGCTGCAATCCGGTTACGCGAATATCACTACTCATCGTACGCGGGTCATCGTTAATGTAGAACCGGATGGTTCCATCCATCGTACCAGGAGCGATCACCAAGTCACTGATGAAATGTTTCTCATCGATTTCTTTCTTGGTATAATACTCAGACATGATATCCCGGACGGTGGATTCTAATACTCCATCCTGGTTCAACATTTCCAATACAATCGCCCCAAGATTAATACGAAGGCCGTTAGCACTATCGACGAAGTGCGTAGGATCCAGGCGAGTATATGACCCAGTCTCCGTGATATCCCAGTAGTACTTCTCTTCATCCTCTTTGTACCGGCAAACAGCGATCTCTTCGAACGAACGTTCACCCTTGCGGATGATATACGTGGAACGATAATACCGCTCTGTCGGTTCCGGAAGATTGGCTCTGGTATTGACCACTTGAATATCACTGATCCATGTGGTGATATTAGGGATTGATTTACGGAAAGTGGCCAATTGTTCCCGGACATAATCAGCAACTGCTCTAGTACTTGGATAATGAGAGTGATCAATGAGATCTTCTTCCGTAAAACTCTTCGCCTTATTCTCCACATCCTCTTTCTTTACGAAGAGATCGTAATGTGCGAATGGATCTTCGTAATGAATCCGGAGCTCATCCAGAATCGATTTGATCTTGGTATCCAGTTTCTTGACCTGATCGTCTACCTGGATCCACAGTTTTGATAGACTCCGACGGATATCCAAGTGGGTACTATCTGCTGTGGAATAGTTATGCCGATTGATTAACCTCTGAACATACTTTTCTAGTTCCCCGTTTACATCAAGATCGTCAACCTTTATCCCATGAGGGTTACTATGGTTCAGGATATGATCAGTAAGCATCGACAGATCAATGTTATGATCATACTCTTCCAACATATTCAGAATTGCTGCTCTCTGGGGGATCGACAGTGGCTTATCAATATCCCTGGTATTGTCTACGTCACCCAGACCAAAGTCGGCAGCCGTAAGATGTACATCACCCTCATATCCATTTACACTCGTAACAGGAAAAATGATGTTTCCTCTACCGCCAGTCAGGATATCCTGCCGCAATTCCTCCAGTATCTGCCGGAGGGTCTTGCGGCTAGTAGACTGTTGATCAAAAACTTGATCTAATGTAGTTGGGGGCCAGATAGCATCCTTCTTACTGCCTGTCTTGTTATTTTCATCTTCAAAGACAAATAAGTCTCGAGGAAGGTAGTCTCTGACCTTATCAACAGACATAGTCCAGACCTCCTTTGCTATTGATATATTAAACAGTGTCATTTATTAGTTTCGTTCACAACGCAGGAGTCCTCCTTGGTTATATATTCTACTTGTAGCAATGGTGGCTACCATATGCTTAACATCACTAGAAAGGAAGCGAAGATTATGTTGATGGATCCTGCAAAGATTGGTTTCGAGAACGTGTGCGACATCGTCGACTATACTGCCCGCGGATGTATCCCTTCCAAGGATGACTTCAGGGCAGTAATGGCGAAAGTCCGACAGCCCGATGTGGGGATCAGGGTGGATGTCAAAGCGCCCTACATTCCCAGCGACATCGTCCCCACAAGTCCTGAGAGCCGGGAGCTTTTGGCGCAGGTACTGGAGCGTGTTGATGAGGATCGGCGTAAGAACCGTCGCGACCGGAACATCGCTACCGCTGTACTCGCCGTGGCCGGTGTTGGTGTTGGTCTCTTGATCGGTGGTCATCACCATCACGATGAGGCGAAAGTCGCGGAATGAATCGATGGTGAAGTGGTCGGTGACCTGACCCTGTACCAGTACACCGATGGCTCCATTGGATGCGGCGGTAGTGGCAACATCGTTCTGTAGCCAATCACAAATACCCGGAGGGCAGATACGCCCTCCGGGTATGATTCTCATTCATCATGTACACTCGTTAATCAGCTTTTTCTTCGAAAAAGTCATTTCTTCAAAGAGGTGAAAGGTGGGAATGGGTGTGGGCAATAACGC
>JAIECF010000226.1:2563-3014 GCA_029068655.1 Muribaculaceae bacterium
GCGTATGGAAACTCCATCGGAATGCAGTTTGGTTTGAATACCGCTGCATATTCCTTGATTCGAATGGCAGGTACCTCGTGAACGAATAGAGGCGTGATTCGCCCATACCGATATCCGAGTACTTTGTAACCGCCATCTTTTCCATCATAGATCTTCAGATGGTATCGCGGATATTTCACAATTACGCCAAGTTGAGCACCATCGGTAGCGACCACATCCACGGCCGGCGGAAACATCGCTGCCACATCGGCTAAGCTGCGTCTCATTCTTACCACCTTCCTTTATGGATAGGTGGCGCCAGGTTGAATCAGCCGACGACCTTGCCGTTGGCGTCCTTGCGAACCTTGTTGGTCAGGTAATCGGGCACAGGGGACTTGGTGCGAACCTGGATGGAATCCTTGGTGGTGATCACTGCGGTGCCCAGATCCTGCTGGGTCTTGGGGTCGCGAAC
>JAIECF010000227.1 GCA_029068655.1 Muribaculaceae bacterium
TGGTACACCCATGGGGAGTCGAACCCCAATCGATGGAACCGGAATCCATTATTCTATCCATTGAACTATGGGTGCCTGTTTGCGGATGCAAAGATAATAAAAAAATCCGGCCCCCGCAAATTTATTTTCAGTCTTGAGTATCCAATCTTGAGTCTCCAGTCTTGAATTTTCAGAGATTATAGTACTGCTTGAACCATGCCACAGTCCTGTCGATACCCTCCTGAAGCTTAGTGTCGGGCTTGAATCCGGTAGCCTCGCCGAGAGCCGAAGAGTCAGCGTAGGTCTGATAAACGTCGCCCGGCTGCATTGGCAGGAAATTTTTCTTTGCCTCGCGTCCGATAGCGTTTTCAATACATTTGATATAGTCCATCAGGCGAGTGGGCTGCTGGTTGCCGATATTATATACGCGGTAAGGCGCGGGGGAAGTGGCAGGATCGGGATTTGTCTCGTCCCAGTCTTTGTTTCCTTCCGGTATTACTTCGCATATCCTCACGATTCCTTCTACAATGTCGTCGATATAAGTAAAGTCGCGAAGCATATCTCCGTTGTTGAATACCTTTATCGGACGGTCGTGAAGGATTGCGTCGATGAAAAGGAACGGCGACATGTCAGGGCGACCCCAGGGTCCGTAGACGGTGAAGAACCGGAGGCCAGTAGTAGGAAGGTCATACAGCTTTGAGTAAGCATGAGCCATAAGTTCATTGCTTTTTTTTGTAGCCGCATAGAGGCTTACGGGGTGGGCAATCCCATGGTGTTCGGAGAATGGAACCTGTCCGTTGAGTCCATAGACGCTTGATGAAGAAGCATAGACAAGATGCTTCACCTTGTTGTGGCGGCAACCTTCAAGTATGTTGATGAAGCCGTCGATGTTGCTTTCGATATAAGCCTGGGGGTTAGTGATGGAGTAGCGCACTCCCGCCTGGGCTCCAAGGTTTACGACAAGGTCGAAACCTCCGTTGGCGAAAAGCATCTGCATAGCCTGTGTGTCTTCCAGGTTCATCCGGATGAAAGAAAACCTTTCGAATGTAGAGCTTTGCGTGAATTTATACCAGTCTACATCGTCTTTCCCGATTCCGAGCTGCGAGAGTCGGCCGTATTTCAGTTCGGGATCATAGTAGTCATTGATGTTGTCGAGGCCTACCACTGTGTCACCCTTGTCGAGGAGTCTGCGGCAGACCGCGCTTCCGATAAATCCGGCCGCGCCGGTCACAAGTGTCTTCATATTCCATTTTTAGTTATAATTCCTGCAAATATACACATTTTTAACTTAATCCGCAAATATTATCGCTGATAAGTGGCAACTTATAACCGACAACTCCAAAATAAAGTTAAATAAGTTTAATATCTCGTTTCATCTCTTGCATATGTCGTATATTCACCCTAAATTTGCGATAAGAAAGTCAACCAGAGTAAGAAGACTCAAGGCTTAATAAAAACGACAATAATGAAAACGACCTACATCCCTCTCCTTACATCCATAATCCTGATTATACTCGGGTTTTCCAATGCCCGGGCGCAGACTTGTCGCGTATCATCCGGAGTTTCAGGCGATGGCTGCCAGACCTATAAGGAAGTCTTTGAATACGATTTTGTGGAGGTTAAACCATCTTTCCCGGGTGGCAATGAAGCCCTTCTCGACTACATTAACAAAAACCGCCAGTATCCGTCAGAAGCATACGAGCAGGGTATAGAGGGCAGAGTGACGTGCAGTTTTGTTGTGAACAGCAACGGCAACATATCGCACATCAAGGTGATAAGAGGGTCTCATAAGTCTCTCAATATGGAAGCGATGAGACTTCTTTCTGAAATGCCTTCATGGCATCCGGGGCGTCATCTGAGCCACTGCGTTCCCGTGAGGGTAGTGCATTCCATCCCATTTCGCAAGTAATAATGAGACAGGGGGCCAAAAGCCTCCTGTCTACATATAATAGGCTAAGTTAAGTCCCAGTGTGCTTGCAGATTTATGAGGCTGTGAGAAACTTACCCCTATTCCGAAATCCTTGACATTGATTCCCATTCCAAGAGAAAATCCGCTTAGGAAATTACGTTGATGAGTCCCCATGTCTCCGCGGGTCTTGTAATTGTAGCCTAAAGCCACGTAGAATCTTTCAGATGGAGAATATTGCAATCCGAATGTGAGATGCCTGAAAAAAGTAGGGAAAAACTTGTATTCGGCTTCTTCTGTAGCCAAGTCCGACTCATGGTCGCCGTGTGAGTAGTAGGGTAGTTTCCAGTGAGTGAGATGATGCGCGGTTATTGCGAGGGAGAAAGGACCGCTTCCGAGACCCTGCATGTAGCCGAGCTGGACATCAAATGGCAGGTGGTCATACTCTTCGTTGAAGCGCTTCACCTGACCTCCGGCGTTTTTTATCACTACCGCCAGAGAAAGATCGTTTTCCTCATTATAATAATTGATGCCAAGGTCAGCCGCAAGGGCGACTGCTGTATATTCCTCATAATTGCTGTAGATGAGCTTCGCATTGATGCCTCCGCGCAGGCGGTCGGAAAAATCATGGCTGTATGTTCCTTCTACAGCTATATCCTGCGGTTTAAATGTGCCGGTAAAGCTTCCGTCAGGATTGTAGCCGTCGATACTGCCGTAGTCAAGGTATCTGATACCGATGCCCCACGCTCCTCGCTCGCCCGCCGAGTGGGCGAAACGTGCCGCTGCGAAATTAGACGATCCGAAATACCGCATATAGCTGAGAGCTGCAACACGTTCGATTTCCGGGCCGAGCAAAGCAGGATTCTGGTCAACCATCAAAGGATCAGTACCAACTGCCGCTATGGCATGTCCACCCAAAGCAAGAGCATGGGTAGCCGACGACACCTCTAAGAAAGAGTATGCATTGGCAGCCAGCTGTCCTTGAGCCGTAGCCGCTCCGGCGATCACGGCCATTCCGGCCATTGCCGCTCCGAATCTTCTATGCTTGATCATTCGCGTATACATATCTAAAAAACGCATCGCCGCCTTTTTTATTGTGAATTCGTATCATAACAAAAGAGCTCAGCTTTAAGACCACAAGTCTTGAGGCGGCGCACTGAGTGGATATAGAATGTGATGGCTATGGATTTATTTGCGAGTGTGGGGAATTTTGTGTAAATTTGCAGTCGGATAGGCATGATCAGGATTTGATGCGGACGCACGAAGCGTGCGGCAATACCCGTCATAAACTGAAAAAACTCTAAATATGGACAAAAAAGCTCTTTTGATTATCCTTGACGGATACGGAATCGGTGATCATCAGAAAGATGACGCTATCTTCAACACTCCGACACCATTCATCGACAGCCTGGTGGCTGAATACCCCAACTCGCAGCTTCAGGCTTCGGGCGAGAACGTAGGTCTTCCAGACGGTCAGATGGGTAATTCCGAGGTCGGTCACCTCAATATCGGCGCCGGCCGCGTGGTATACCAGGATCTAGTGAAGATAAACCGCGCTATCGCTGACGGCAGTTTCATGGAAAATCCAGAGATAAAGAGTGCTTTCGGATATGCTCAGCGTACCGGAATGCCTATACACTTCATGGGGCTTACATCGGCCGGAGGCGTTCACTCAAGCCTCGACCATCTATTTGCCCTCTGCGACACAGCCAAAGCATACGGTCTTGACAAGGTCTATATCCACGCTTTCATGGACGGCCGCGACACTGATCCTAAGAGTGGAGCAGGATACCTGAAGGAAGTGGAGGAACATTGTGCCCAAAGTGCGGGTAACCTTGCTACGGTAATCGGCCGTTACTACGCCATGGACCGCGATAAGAACTGGGACCGCGTGAAGGAAGCCTACAATCTCCTCATCTACGGAACAGGCAAGGAAAGCTCCGATGTAGTGAAGACTGTAGAGGAATATTATGCCGAAGGCATCACCGACGAGTTCATGAAGCCTATAGTCAACGATAAGGTCGACGGCCGTATAGGCGCAGGCCACGTAGTGATCTTCTTCAACTACCGCAATGATCGTGCCAAGGAGCTGACCACCGTACTGACACAGCATCCCGAGTCGGGTATGAACCCCATTCCTGACCTGCAGTACTACTGCATGACTCCCTATGACAGCAGCTTCACTGGCGTTCATATCCTCTTCCCGAAGGAGGATGTAGCCAACACTCTGGCTGAATATCTCTCAGCTAAGCAGCTCAAGCAGCTCCACATAGCAGAGACTGAGAAATATGCCCACGTGACGTTCTTCTTCAATGGAGGCCGCGAGGCTCCATTTGACGGTGAGGAACGTGTGCTTGTACCATCTCCTAAGGTAGCCACTTACGATCTTAAACCGGAAATGTCAGCTCCGGAGGTCACAGAAAAGCTCGTAGACGCCATCGACAGCGAAAAGTATGAGTTTATTGTCGTAAACTTCGCAAACGGCGACATGGTTGGTCATACGGGAGTATATCCAGCCATCCAGAAGGCTGTTGAGACTCTCGACGAGTGTGTGAAGAAGGTTGTCACCGCTGCTCTGGCCCACGGCTATGAGAGTATCATCATCGCTGACCATGGCAACGCTGACCATGCCCTCAACGAAGACGGCACTCCCAACACAGCCCACTCTCTCAACCCCGTTCCCTTCATTTATGTAGGAGACAAGAACGCCAAGGTGAAAAACGGACGTCTCGCCGATGTCGCTCCTTCGCTGCTCCATATCCTCGGACTGCCACAGCCTAAGGAAATGACGGGCGAGAACCTTATTGAGAATGCATAATGATCAATTGGCAATGATTAATTATTAAAGTATGATTAATTATTGATGATCGGTCGAATAAAAGAATTTAAAAACTATAAGTGATGAAAAAGGCTATCATCACAACTATGATCGCGGGCGTGGCTCTTGCAGTCGCTGCCCGCGACCTTGTCATTCTGCATACCAACGACACGCATTCACTCATTCTACCCGACGCAGACGGCAAGGGAGGCGTGATGCAACGTAAGGCAATCATCGACTCTGTCAAGAGCGTCAATAAGGATGTTCTTCTAATTGATGCGGGCGACAAGGTGCAGGGTACGCTTTATTTCAAATTCTTCAAGGGAGATGTGGAATATCCGCTCCAGAACATGCTTGAAGTAGACATTGCAATCCTCGGCAACCATGAGTTTGACAACGGACTGCAGGCACTCGCTGACAATGAGCGCAAACTGAAAGCAGAGAGGCTTTCGGCCAACTATGACTTCGCCGGAACACCCGCAGAAGGACTTTTCAAACCCTGGACTATAAAGAATATTGGGGGAAAGAAAATCGGATTCATCGGCATTAACATTGATCCGGAGTCTATCATATCTCAGGCTAACTATGAGGGGATGGGTTTCAGAAATGTCATAGAGACCGCCAACTCAACAGCAGCATACCTTAAGGACAAGAAAAAATGCGATCTGGTGGTGGCTGTGACTCATATCGGTTATTCTAAAGGTAATGACAAGACAACCGATCCGGAACTGGCGCGAGCCTCGACGGATATAGATATAATTATAGGGGGCCATAGCCATACACTTATTGATCCGAAGAATCCGGAAAGATATCCATCGATAGTGGAGAATGCGGAGGGTCGACCTGTGCTTATAGTGCAGACCGGAAAGTCTGGCAAGTATATCGGCCAGATCCGGGTGGATCTCGATCATCTGAAGACCTCGACTCCGGCAGACTTTGATTATTCTCTGATAGCTGTCAGCGATCGTTTCCCTGAGGAACGTCTTGATCCGAAGATAAAGAAATTCCTGCAGCCTTTTACAGATTCTCTCGAGAATGTGAAAAATGATGTGATCGGGCTCGCGGCGCAAGACTTTCTTAACGATGGACGTACAGGAGCATTCCCTAACTGGACTGCCGACTTCGGCAGCTGGTATGGAAATTTAGTTCTTGACTCTCTCCGTTCGACAGATCCTTCTACCCCGCGCCTTGACTTTGCAATCATGAATGTGGGTGGCATCCGCAATCCGATACCTAAGGGAAAGGTGACTGCCGGCCACATACTCAGTACTTATCCGTTCAGCAACAGATTTGTGATAATGCGAATCAAAGGTGAGGATATTATAGAGACCTTGAAAGTGGCGGCTGGCAAGGGAGGAGAGGCTGTGAGCCACGAGGTGACTGTTGTGTGTGACTCTGCCCGGAATGTTGAAAGGGTTCTTCTTGATCTTAAAGAAATAGATCCCGAGCAGACTTATACAGTAGGAACGATAGACTATGTGGCGTGGGGCAACGACGACATGAGGACCATGGCCAAAGGCGAATGGATCTACAAAGACGAAGTGGAGGTTTGCGCTCCGTTGATTCGCTATGTCAAGGAATTGGACCGGCTTGGACTGCCCATGAGCGCGGATACTCGTCCACGTTTTGTCTACAAGACCGAAGCTTCCCAATCTCATCGATCAGACTGAGACTGTCTTTTATCCGAATTATGACGAAATGATAAGTGCGGTAAATTATATGTGTTTAAGGCAAACGATGGTGGTGCACCTCGTTTGTCTTACTGCGCTTTTGTGCTCATGTTCGGGGCGATATTCATCCAAGAGTGAGGATTCAATCCGGCGAGCCGAATTAGATTCAGTCCGGGCTGAACATGATATCTCGGCAGATGCAAGAATATGGGCTGACTCCATAATGGCCTGTATGACCATAGAGGAGATGGCCGGGCAATTGATCATGCCTGCCGTATATTCCGACTCGACGCAGAGGACCCTACGACTCGTCAGGGAGTATGCCACAGACGGACACGTCGGTGGAGTTGTGCTGCTGAAAGGGAGTGCCAATGCTGCGAGGGTAATTGTCGACACGCTAAGAAGCATGCTTGGGGTGCCCCCTTTCATCGCTATAGATGCAGAGTGGGGTCTGGCTATGCGGCTTGACGGCTATCCCGAATTCCCACGCAACGGACGCATTTCGGCTGATGCCGATGAGACGTTGCTTTTCGACTATGGATATGAGGTGGCACGCGAATGCCATGAGATAGGTATCAACATGATATTGGGCCCTGTGCTCGACGTATTACCGGGTGGACGAAAAAGTTCGGGAATAGGGTCGCGCAGCTATGGCCGGGATCCTGAAAGAGCCGCAAAGCTCGGGGTAGCGTATGCGAAAGGTGTAGAGTCGGGCGGAGTGATAAGCGTAGCAAAGCATTTCCCCGGTCACGGATCGGCAGACGCTGATTCCCACAAAAGGCTTCCTATGGTAGCTAAGGAGCGCGAGCAACTTGAGGCAATCGACCTTCTGCCATTCAAGGAGTACGTGAGCAATGGCCTGAGCGCAATTATGACAGGACACTTATATGTCCCAGCCCTTGAAGAAGATGAGATTCCCGTGACTGTCTCTGAAAAAATACTTAAGAAATATGTAAGGGGAGAGTTAGGTTTCAACGGACTGATATTGACCGATGCAATCAATATGGCAGGAGCTGAGGGATGCTCTGCGGCGGATGCCATACTTGCCGGGGCCGATATAGTTCTCGCTCCATCAAATACAGAAGGGGAACTGCGCCGACTTACAGATGCAGTAAGGATGGGACATTTGCCCATCGACACTTTAAAGGATAGGGTAGGACGCGTGCTTTTCTTCAAGTATCTTACGGTCATTCTTAATAAAGGTGAGCAAAATATCGGGGAATATGATGAGGCAGAGAGGATAATTAAACTTTTACGCTGACCGATTGTTGAAATAGTAAAAGAGATAGAAATAACAAATAGTAATCAAATTTAATAAAATTAGAAATTATGACTATTGAATCAATCGGAACTTGGGCCGGTGAAGTCTATAAGGCCCTTGAGTCAAATCCAACTGACGGACTTGGCATGAAGAGCCTTAAGAAGGCAACGAAACTCAAGAAAGACGAACTGATGGCAGCTATAGGCTGGCTCGGTCGCGAAGGAAAGATCACGCTCCACGAAAACGACGAGGAGATTGTAGTTACTCTTGTGTGATGCATTTCGCGTTATGCTCCCTGTGTAACGGCAATTAAAGATATAAGTCCCGGAAGAACCGAATCTTCCGGGACTTTTTTATAGCCTATTACAATAGTCAAAGACCATCTAATATCACTTAAAGAGGAGCGGAGCCATTTCTTTCAGGCTGCGGCGCCAGGTGAGGAATTCATGAGCCGTACCGGGAGAAACATATGAGGTGGCGTCGAAGCCGGCTTTTTTGAGCTCTTCTACCGATTCCGTCACGCGGTCAGGGTTTTCCTTGCTTCCGCAGCTGACAAAAACCTTCTTGACTCCATTGTCCTTTAATTCTTCGGGATTATATGTGCCACCGCTCAGCAGCCCGTAATAACCGAACACCTCGGGACGGCGAAGCGTGATTAGCTTGGTCTCTATACCACCCATCGAGAGTCCTGCCATAGCACGATGGTCGCGGTCGGCTATCGTATTGAAATTGGCATCGATGTAGGGTACAAGTTCGTCTACGAGCACCTGCTCGAACTCTTTTGCTGTAAACTGCCCGATAGTGCCAAACTTCACGTCGTTGGTCATACCGTAGGTCATTACAATGATAAACGGATCGATCTTTCCTTCAGCAATAAGATTGTCCATTATGAGGTTGGCATGTCCCTGTGATGACCAGGCTGTCTCGTCCTCGCCCCATCCGTGCTGGAGATAGAGCACAGGATAACGCTTACCGTCCTTACCATACTGAGGGGGAGTATATACAAAAGCCCGGCGTTCGGAATCGGTAGAGGGGGAGTGGAACAATACCTGCTGCACATTGCCGTGAGGCACATTCTTCAGAGCGTAGAAATCCTGATCATGAGCCGGAATCTCTATTCCGCTTTCCCAACGGCAAGAACCGAAGTAGTTATTTGTGCCGGGGTCATTGACAGTGGCTCCGTCAATTATCATGTGGTAGTAATGGAATCCTTCGTCCATAGGTCCGGCCGTGGTGCCAGTCCAGGTGCCGTCGGCCTGCTTCTCGAGTTTGGTTCCACCCTGCCCTCCGAGACCGAGAGTGACCGTCACTGAATTAGCTTCGGGGGCATTGATCTTGAAGCGGGCATATCCGTCGGAATTTACCATAGGATATTCCTGACCATGCTGGTTTTTACTTGAAGGAACGAAGTCTTCCTTCACTTCCGCGTCTGCAAAAAGCGCGGGAATCGCAAGCATCGTGGCTGCGATGAGAATTTTGCCGTGTTGATTCATGGTGTTTCTG
>JAIECF010000228.1 GCA_029068655.1 Muribaculaceae bacterium
GTAACAGTCGGATTGATCCAGTCGGCATGGTCTGAGTCGTAGCTGTCGCCTCCGTCTGTCACTGCGAGCACCAGCTGTCGGCTACCCTCAGGAATAGCAACTTCGGCTTCCACTGCATGTCCGGTCGTCAGATACGATATTGTTCCGCTACGCCAGAGAGCGTCTTTAGTAGCCAAAAACTCATTGCCGCCAGTATTGAAAAGGGCGGCGAATATGTCGCCATTGCGCGGATCTACGGCACTCCATGTGATATGATTGTTATGGTTTGCTACCTGTTGATTTGCAACGGAATGGCTATGCATATATAGCACGTCGCGGTTTGTGAGCAAAGCGTTGGTAGCCTCGTCATTCTGGGGAAGGTCACCTCCAAACATAAGGGGACTCTTGAAGATTGTCCAGAGGTTCATTAGGGTCTTCTGCTCGTCAGGTGTGAAGTTTGAGAAACGTTCCGCTCCCCTTTCTCCACGAATGCTTATCTTTCCGAGAGGAAGCATGTCGGCATCAGGCCAGTTGCCGGGAGCGATGTGAGGAGCCCACTTGGCGCAGATGCCGAACTGATAGTTGAGCTGGCTCCAGTTGTCCCAGAAGTCATCAACAGTACGCCACATGTTTGCGTGGCTTTTGACATGCTCAACCTTTTCAATCGGAGTCTCACCCGGAGAGATACTCAGCACGATCGGTCTGCCGCACTGGTCGATGGCCTTACGTATCATCTCCACCTCCGCGGTATGGTAAGGACGCGCAAGGTCATCTATCTTTATGAAGTCCACTCCCCACTGAGCGTATAGGTCGAATATCGAGTTGTAATATTCCTGCGCACCCGGTTTTCTCCAGTCAACCTTCATATTGTCGCGGAGCCAGGTACAGGTAGAGTCGTTGTTGGCGATCATGTCTGCGGTGATTCCGTCAGCACCCTTTACGGGTAGTTTTTTATTGACAGCTTCCTTCGGGATGCCGCGCATTATATGGATACCGAATTTCAATCCGAGGTCATGGACATAATCGGCAAGAGGTTTGAAGCCCTGTCCGTCGACGGAAGAAGGAAATCGGTTGGGAGCTGGAATATATCGGCCCCATTCGTCATAGTCATAGATGGGATTGGTCTGGTTGTAGCCTCCGGCTTTATCGTTTTCGACATACCAGCGAATATCAACAACAACGTATTGCCATCCAAAGTCCTTGAGATGTTTTTCGAGATAATCGGCGTTGGCCTTTACTTCGCTTTCTACTACAGTGGGACCATAGCAGTCCCATGAGTTCCATCCCATAGGAGGAGTCTGAGCCCAGCTTCTAAAGTCTGGCTGCAGAGTTGATGCCGCTGTCAGCGGAAGCACCAGCAGCGACGAGCAAATAAACGGTAAAATTCTTTTCATATATTTAGGTAAGTTTTATTTTATTCTATATTATAGGTCATTAAGTAGGAAAGTGCGTAAATGCACATGATGAATACCCGGATATTGGGGAAAGCCTCCGCTAACCGGGTCCATTGAGATGACGTATTTGGGATAGTTGTCTGGAACTGCTGCGAGAGTACCGAATTCCCTGACTATCGTTTCTTCGGAAGCCAAAAGGTATGTAACCTGTATATAAATTGTCTGATCTAATTTTGTAGCTACAAAATCTATTTCACCTGCTCTAAGGATGCCAACATATACATTATACCCTCTGCGCAACAGTTCGATGTAAACTACATTTTCCATCACCTTCTCGATGCTTCCTCGTAGATTGAATCCGGACATGAGATTTCTTATTCCATGATCGGAAAAGTAATATTTACCGATATTCTCGAAAAGTTTCTTTCCGTGGATATCATAACGATCCACTTCTCGGATAAGAAAAGCATTTCGGAGAAACTCAAGATATGAACCGGTTAAGGTCGAAGCGGAGGTCTCTCCTTGGGCTTTTAAAGTATTTCCAATATTGCGCAACGAGAATAGTTTACCAATATTATCGGCAATGTATCGGCTGAGATTATGAATAAATCGCAAATTCCTGATATTTTCACGGGTTATAACATCACGAAGCATGATTGTATTATAAACTCCGAAGATGTAATCGCTTACCTGACCTTCATCTGAGATATCAAAATGCGAAAGAGCCGGCAACCCTCCAACCCTAAGATAATCAAGAATATTCTTCTCTGAGTCTTTCTCCGCGCGAAAATTCAAGAATTCCTCATAACTAAGACTATATATAGGAATTTCTATATATCTTCCAGCAAGACGCGTACCAAGTTCAGTGGAAAAAATATGAGCGTTCGATCCGGTGGCTATTATCTGGCACCGTTGTTCGGCATGTAGGCTACGTAAAGCCTTTTCATACTCCTCTATATCTTGCACCTCATCTATTAACAGATAATTGTGGCTTCCCTCAGGCAAACGCTCCACTACATATTTATAAAGTTGCTGGTGATTAGATATTTCATCTGATATTTCATACTCCTTATTTATATATACTACATTTGCATTTTCAATATTCTTGACAATCCATTCATGCATCAGACGAAGCAGATAACTTTTCCCCACGCGACGTTGACCAATAAGAAATAGCATCACGTCTTTGTCAAGAAGCTTTACTATGCGGTTGATATAAAGAGGTCGGTCTATGAGATTCATACTTGATATTTATTTCTCTCCGCAAAAATAATAAAAATTCATCAATAGTCCAAGGA
>JAIECF010000229.1 GCA_029068655.1 Muribaculaceae bacterium
TGACGAAATCTTAATAAAAAAATAAGTCGAAACAACTTCAATATTTGAATGTTTAAAGTTCACTTTTTTTGTGAATCAAAGTATTTTTATTAATTTTGCGATGAAATAATGCTAATATGGAGGTAAGGTTTGACAAACAATATCTTAAAGATTTCAATAATTTGATTCCGGCTTTTCCAACACATCCTGGCGAAATATTGAAGGATGAACTTGAGTATCGTGGCATCTCACAGCGGAAGTTGGCGGAAAGTATGGGAATCCGGTATACTGTCTTGAATGAGATATTAAACGGGCATAGACCTCTTACCGAAAAAACTGCTTTATTGTTTGAAGCTGCTTTAGGTATTGATTCCGAACCATTGATGCGCCTTCAGACAAAATACAATATGCTCACGATAAAACAGGACTCTTCTTTCATGGAGCGTCTTGCAAAACTGCGTCACATAGCTGCGCTTTAATATTGAAACTTTGTAGCCTTTCCGTGATACAACAGTCTAAGTGCTGATGTGTTTGTTAGGACGGATGGCGCTTGCGTCCTAACGAATTGCAATGAAAAAAGGACGCACGAGCCGTGTGTCCCTACAAGGAGGAAGTATGTATTTACTGCACTTTGGTCGCGGAGAAGTATTGGTCGCGGATGGGCTTCGTCACCTTCTCTCCTTTCAAGGCGATTTCATCCTGAAGGCGGATATCTTGTGAGGAGGCACCTATCTTGACGGTATATTTGCCGGGATCTATGTTCCACTGGCGTTGACCTTCATTGGTATAATAGCCGAACTGGTCAGGATATAGCGTCACCTGCACCTTCTTTGTCTCACCCGGTTCCAATGAAACCCTTGCGAAACCTTGAAGCTTTATGGGACGTATGTTCTGATTATCTTCTCCCGGTGATAGATATACCTGTGCGATTTCGTCTCCCTTCACACTGCCTGTATTCTTTACATCGAAAGTCACTGTGATGCCATCTGATCCAGTGGAGGGATCCTTGTCGACCGATAGGTTGGCGTATTCAAAAGTAGTGTAGCTCTTTCCGTATCCGAATTCCCACGCCACGCGAGGATCCTTCCCGTCAGAATAAAGATAGCAGAGCGGACCATACACTTCAGTATTGGGATAGCTTACCGACAGTTTACCTGATGGAGATATCTTTCCGTAAAGTATGTCAGCTAACGCATTGCCGCCCTCTTCGCCGGGATACCAAGCCTGAATGATCGCGGCGCATCTGTCGGCGATTCCGGAAATCACCTGTGCGCGACCGCCGAAGAGCACGAGCACTACAGGTTTCCCAGTAGCTATCAAAGCCTTCACATATTCTTCTTGACGACCCGGCAGACTGAGTCCCTGACGGTCGCGGTTTTCACCGCAGAGCATGACGTTTTCGCCCATTGCAGCAACTATCACGTCGGCATCCTTCGCCATCCTGAGTGCCTCATTCCAGTCTGCTTTTTCGCCTGATTCTACCTTGCGGTGAAGAGTCTGGTATTCCCACGCGCGCTCGTCTCCAAATTTGTTGAATTTAGTCTCGATCGTATCTGTCCAGTCACAACCACGGGAATAGGAAATCTCGACATTCTCAGGTTTGCGTGATTTGAGACCTTCCAGTAGTTTGACGATATGGGGTTTATCCACTTCGTCCATCCTCATCTTCCAGAAATAGTTCATACTCGGGAATGAATAGTCACCACACATTGCCCACATTGAGTTGGCGTTAGGTCCGGTGACAAATACCTTCTCATTATCCTTCAGCGGAAGGACACCATTATTTTCAAGCAGCACTACAGACTGCGAAGCAATGTCGTATGCAGTCTGACGCTCTTCCGGAGTGTCGAGTTTGATGTCTTCTTTGCTGAAGAAATAAGCATCTTTGTCAAAAAGGCCGGCCTCCATCTTGTATTTCAGCACATTCTTTACAGCCTTCTCGAAAGTCTCCTGACTTACGAGGCCCTTGTCGATAGCCTCCTGGAGATTGGCGTAGCAGGTGCCGTTGCAGAAATCTACGTCGGTTCCTCCGTTAATTGCCATTGCGGCTCTCTCGGTATTGTCCTTGCCGGGAAGTTGGTCAATGGCAGTGTAGTCGCTCACTACCATTCCGTCGAAACCAACATAATCGCGAAGTATATCGCGCAGAATCCAGTCGTTGGCAGCGCAGTTGGTGCCCTTTACGGCATGATAGCCCGGCATCACAGCCTTGCTGCCGGCAGTACGGATCATCGCCTCATGCGGAAGAAGGATTTCTTCCATCATTTCCTTTTCGTCGGCATCTCCACCGCCTCCATATCCAAGGTAATGCTTAGAGCATGCACCGACTCCTTTCTTAAGGTCGCCCTGTTGCAGACCGTTGACGAATGCCACTCCCATCACCGCCGACAGATAGTCATCCTCCCCATATGATTCCTCCAGACGGTTGAATGATGGATCCCGGCACACGTCTACCATAGGGGAGAGGGACAGGACTCCGCCGATCTGACGCAATGCGTTTCCGGTCTGGAGGGTTTTCAACTCTGCGAGTTCCGGATTAAACGAGCATGCCTGTCCTATCTGCTGTGGGTATATCGTTGACCCCTGCGCGTTGACCCCTGACAGCACTTCCTCATGGAAGAGAGCCGGAATACCGTTGGGAGTATTGTGAATAAGCCAGTCCTGTACGGCTGCCACTTTGTCGCGCAGCTTATTGGGATCTAATGGTATTTGGCTTGCGAACTGGCAGAAATGTCCCATGCCGTTTGGTATCAATGAATCACATTTGGCTGTATCGAGATTCCCGTTCTCATCGAAAAGTTCTTCCATCATACAGCTACGCAGCTGCATGATCCGCTCTTCCTGACTCATCTTGTCGTAAAGAGCGTCCACACGCGCATCTACATCGCTCACCTTGCTGTTGCAGCCGCAGAGAGCCGCCGTAGCACACAAAGCCATCACAAATTTCTTCATTTCAATCGGTATCCTTATACTTTCATTAATCAATCCGGAATACCAATGCGGACTTAAAGTTTGACAGGTCAGAGGGAAGTGTCACCGACAGTCCGCTGTCGGACTGTGTCCATTTCAAAGGACTGTCATATCCGAGAAGCCTGACATCCTTGACCTCCGGCGCCTCTTTAGCTCCATTGGCCAGAGACTTTATCATCACGTCTGTCCCTCCTTCCGGTACCGTCATGCAGAAGGCATAGAGGCTGCCGTTCTTCCCTTGTGTGAAACGGAAATCCTCCGGTGAGAACTGAAACTCCGCATGCCTTTTTCCCAGTCCTCCGCCAGGAAGTTTACGGAGCTTGCCGTCCTTCTCAACCCCTTCTCCTAACTTATGCCATGCGCGGCTTCCGTAGACAGCTTCTCCGTTCCGTGCCATCCAGTCGCCCACTTCCTCAAGCATACGCACGCACTCAGGCTCGATGCTTCCGTCGGGCAGAAGGCATATATTCAGGGCCGCATTTCCGTCTCGAGCTATCGACTCGATGATGAACTTTATCATCATGCCGGAATCGTAAGTAAAGCCCGGAGCGTAGAACCAGTCGCCGACCGGCGCCTCCCTTATCCAGGGTTGCGATGAATTGATAGTGTCGGGAAAGTCAAATTCAGCCGTGTTGACAGCTCCGTTTGTAGGCCGGCGGAACTTGATGATGCTGAATCCATCCACTTTACCGCGGTTTTTAAGCATCTTGTTGTAGTAGTCTGCCATTACGTGAGGCATGGCGTTTGACTTGAGTCCCGTGCCGGTTCCGTCGCCGGTAAAGGGCCCCTGCACCGTGCCGTCAGTGTATATGAAGTCCGGATCATAGTTCTCTGTCACGTCCATAATGCGCTGCGCCCACTGCTTCGCATACCATTTCGCATAGTCGAGATGATTGCTGAATATGCCGGGCTTCGGAGGCGACCAGGGACTATGGGCGTTCGCGTCTACAGTCTCGTATTCCCTTAGGTCCACACCATAAAGCAACCGTGGATCGTAACCTTCCCACCACTGGCCTTTGCCGTCTTCCGGTGTGAGGTTACCGTCGTAAGGCACCCCTGCAAACTCACCTTCCGAATCTGCACCAAACGCTGTCTGCCACCACCACCAGGTGTATTCATGATGGAATGTCACTCCATATCGCATGTCATGTTTCCGGCACGCATCAGCCCATTCCCTCAGCAGGTCTCTGTGCGGACCAATATTGACGGAATTCCAGGGCTGATATTTGGAGTTCCACAGGTCATAGTTGTCGTGATGCACGCCCTGGATCATCAGGAACCGTGCCCCGGCTTTATGATACAGGTCCGTGAGGTATTCCGGGTTAAGGCTGTCAGGACTCCAGTCACGCAATACATCTTTATATCCTATCTTTGACGGATGTCCGAAATTCTTCAGATGATTGGCATATGCCTTATGATCCTCTTTATATAGGTTACGGGCATACCAGTCGCCGCTTTGGCCGGCAGACTGCGGCCCGAAATGCACCCATATCCCGAACTTTGCGTCGCGTAGCCATTCCGGAGTTCCCGGGTAGTTTGACTCGATTGATTCCCAGTTAGCCTTAAACGGACCATCCTCCATCCCTAAGTCAAGCTGATATTCCGCAAAATCATCAAGGCTTCCCATAGGCACAGAACCGATAGGGAGGGACCTCGGAGGTCCATCGGGAACAGGATCCACCAGTGTAGTCGGTCTGTCTGCATAGAGCGTATTACCGTTAAGAACGGTTATCGCAGATAGTAGAAAGAAATTTAGTATTTTCATATATTTATCTTTTGTCTTTAAATCTCCGTGTGAAATATCTATGGGTAGGCGGTTTCCTAACCGCCTCAAATATTCAATCGGTAACTCTGATCCTGCAAAGTTACATCTTTTCCATGAATTGTGCAATAGCTGATTCCTGACCTATATCTGCCGGTTCTTAGCGATAGGATTAGCGGCAATCATTTTTCTTATTGCCACAAAACCCCTCATGATATTTATGTTTACCTGAATGGCGGTCTCACTCCTTATTACACTTGAAAGCATTAATACACCATGTTCAGTAAAAGCAAATGGTATGGCAGTCTTAGGGCGTTTTAAGTGTGATGTCATCACAATTTGTGATGACATGTGCTCCCATTCATCTTTGGTTCGTTGGTTGATACCATGCGCGGAGCGATTTTGCTGTTTCTCCTGTTCCCGTTATACTTCTGTATGGTCCGTCTGTTTCCGTGGGTGATGATGACGGCCGCCACGAAAACGCCGACAAAGAGCGTTGCTGCTATCGATGCTATGATCAGCATTAGGGTAGATGATATATGCATAGATGGAATGGATTAGATATTGATCTTTCTTTGCGTTGTCTGTAGTCTCGGAGGAATTCGTCCGTCCATATACTTCTGCCACCCTGCCGTCAGTATGATTAGGACGAGATACACCCATGATGGATCTGACAGAAACAGCAATGACAGCGTGACGTTTACGGCGATGTTCAGGGCTATCCATTTCCATAGCCCCGCTTTCCTGAAGTCATACTCATACATCGACCCCGAGGCCGCTACCTTGAGCGTCTCAAGTCCGCTTTCGCAGAGATACGCGCAGTATGCCACCAACGTTGAGAAAAGTAATGCCTCCGGCCTGCTGAAGGCGTCCGTCAGATGAAAGAACGCTGCGAAACTCAACGCCGCCACCCACAGCAGCGCATGGTCGATAGCAATGATATACTTATGTATGAAGGCATTCTGCTCCAATGCCTTTTGTAGCTTTGTATCCATAGCGGTTGTATTAGTTTATTTATCTTTACGCTTTGGATTTGCCGGAAACCATCCTTTCCGTACTCGTTCCCTCTGCTCCTTCACTTCAAGTATCGACCAGAAGCACGAGAAGGAAGTCACTCCGCAGAGTATTGATGCGATGCCATGTGTCAGCAGGGATGCCCCCAGTGTTACGATTCCGCCGATCGCGAAAAGCCAGTTGCACTTCTGCCCCATATAATACTCACCTTTTATCACAAGGGGATGAAACACTCCTATTATCAGGAATGTAATCAGTCCGATAGCAATACCTTCAAGATTATATTCTGTTAGAAATTCCTGTATCATAATGTATCGTCATTCATGTTTGTAGGTGTTTGATTTTATTGTTTCTGTATTTCAGAATGCAAAGATAATAATAATTCGAAAATCTTAAGTGCTTGTTCAAAAAAATCCATCTTGATAATTTATTCCAAGGCCGGCCGCGTGTTCTCCTCACTGTCCTCTGGTGCGCTGGTTTAAAAGAGCCATCTATTCAAAAAAAAGAAGCCGGACAGTGCTGCCCGGCTGATTATTGATTGTATGTCTATAACGTCAGAATGTCACTGCGAGCTGGCACTGCAATCTGTTTGCATGCAGACCTTCGCCGTTGAAATCCTTACGGTGGCCGTAGTCGTATTCTATACCTGCAGATACGAACTTGTTGATGTTGTATATGACATTCGCTGCAACATAGTCGCCGTAACGGTACTGGCTATCTGATACCATCGCATTGTCAGGCAGACTGTTTACGAGGTGGCTGTAGGTAATGTTGCTCGACACTTTCGGTGAGAACCTATAGCTCAAGCCTCCGGTCACTCCAAATGTCTTGACTGTCTCCATATGTCCTGCCTCGCTGGTGGCCACGGCATCCATACCGAGTCCGTTGTCATCCTGCAGATAGGTGCCGATTCCCCGTCCGTAGGCTGCGTTGAAATTGGCGCTTAGATTACCGGCTACCTTTGTCATTCCCGAAAGCTGTACGCCCCCGCCTACCTCTGTCTTATTGGCTCCTTCCACCAGATTCCTGTACTGAAGCGGACGGATAAGACCCGAAAGACGGATGTGCGCCGCACCGTCGTTCCAGGCATACTGCAGATAGAGAGGAATGGCAGGTATACGTTGGTTGACCTTTTCCGTTGTGCTGCCCGTAGTCATTGAGGCGGTAGGAGCGTCGATACCGATCGCACCTGAGAAATTCTTTGTGAAATTCTGCTCCCAGTAGGCAGTGAAGAGGCCTAAGAAGGGGTATCCGTTAGGACCTTCATAGTCGATAGTCATTGGTTCAGCTGCACCATCAGTAAACAAACTGGTAGTGTGACCGACAGTCAACCCACGATATTTTGCATAGAAGTGTTTCAATTTGAATCCATCATGTTCTCCCATGAAGGTGCCCTTGAAGAATATGCCTATCTGGTTGTCGGAGCCCGGCATCGCCACGAAGTTCATGTATAGCGATGAGGTCTGCCATGCGAACTGTGTGTTTCCCCCGTTGCCGGTCTTTTTCGGTGTGAGGGCCGATGGTGTAAACAATGTGGCCGACGGCATATTGTCGCCCCAGGTGAAGACACCTTCTCCTAAGAACTGACCGCCGATACCCAGATAGAAATCATTGTTCTTGCCTACTATGGCAAACCGAGGCAGCCCATTGTCGTTTGGAGCCTTAGGGGCATTGCTCTTCATTGTCTTTTCTACTTCGTCAGGATTGGCGTCTTCATTGTGGATAAGTGTCGTGACCCCAGACTCCATATGTCGGTTGTCGCGCTGTGCCGAAGCATTTAATGCTCCCATGGTTGCCATAAGCAGCCCGACAGCTATAAAATAGTGTTTTTTCATAATATCTTTTAATTAATCTATAAATAAGTACTCATATCAAAAGCATAATATCTTCAATTTAATAGTGTGTTCAGATTTGTGGTTCGATTTAAGCAGCTGACATGTCAGCTCGGAGAGCTGTTATTGTGGCGTAACCCCAGGCTGAAGCCTGGGGAAACCTGAAAAAGCTCAGTAGCCTCGGAGAGGCGCTTTATGATACAGTAATGGTTTTGGAACAAAGAACTGAACACCCTATCAAATTAATGCCGGGTCTTCTAACTATGCATTGTTAGATGATACCGAGAAGGCGAATTTCTTCTTCATCACGAAGGTGATGATGGCGTAGGCGATCAGCAGGATGAAGCTGATTAGGAAGGCGAAGGTGCCGCCGGCTGCTACGTGGAAGATGTCGCGGAGGGCTCCGATGAGGAACGGCGATACCACAATTGCGAGATAGTTGGCCGTCAATACGAACGCCAATGCCATGGTGGACTTCTTCTCATTGTCGACACATTGTGCTGCCTTGTCGTAGATTACAGGCTGTGAGATACCGTAGCCAAGACCTACAAGAGCCGCGCCGATGCACATCGTGACGGAGTCAGCGCAGAATACGAACAGTCCCTGTCCGGCCAACATCATTACCGCTGCCCAGAAGAACGTGTTGCCTTTCAGCACCTTCATGAAGAATGGCAGGAAATATCCGGGAAGGAGAATGAAGAGGAAATAGATGGCGGTGATGGTGCCTGAAAGCGATGCACTCCAGTCTTTTTTCTCTATAAGGAAGGGGCAGTAGTAGGAGATGGAGATGGAGGCGAATGTGATGAAGAAATATACTCCGATCAGCGCCCAGAGCTTGCCTACATAGAAGCCACCTGTGGTTTTCTCTCCGGAGATAGCCTTCGAGGGTGTGGCTGTGGCAGGGGTCGGGGAAGAAGTTGATGAAGTAGAGGCATCGGAAGGATTATTGACGACCTTACGCAGCCAGAATACAAGCACGAGTGGTATCAGGCAGACGAGGTAGACGGCGAAAGGAAGGTGCCAGTTGCCGTGGCTGAGCCATCCCACCACGAATGTGGCCACCACAAGGGCTGAGTTGGCGATACCGCTCTGGATACCCATCTGCTGCATCCTGTAGTTGCCGCTGAAGGTATCGGCGATCAGACCGGTTGAGAAGGGAATGAGCAGACCTGCGGCACACCCGAGCAGACAGCTGATGATGATAAGCCATGCCATAGTGTTTGCAAACATGTAGGCAACCGCGCATGCAGTGAAGAGCACAAGACCGCCGATGATGATCGTCATCTTGTGTTTAGTCAGCGACAGTTTGCCCGACATCAGCACGAAGGGGATGATGAGCAGATTGGGGAGAGCAGTCAGAAGCTGGTTTTCCATCTGGGTGGTATGCGGGAAAATCTTTCCGAGCGTACCCAGCATGGGTGTCACTGCCAACCCCGGGAGATTGACTATGAGCGAGATCGACATGATGGCGCAGTAGGTCATCAGTGTCATGGGGGCTTTTCCGGTCTTTATCATGGCGATATGCGATTTAAGGGTGGGTTATTTTTATAGAAGATTTAACTAAGCCAGCTCGGAGAACTGTTATCGTGCTGAAACCCCAGGCTTTAGCCTGGGGTAAGCCTGCACGGTCTAAATAGCCTCGGAGAGGCGTTTCGTGGAAGTGTCATTTATCATTAGATTTCGCGTAATCTACAAACTTCGATGCATCCGGGTTGTCTGCATTCTCTTCTGCGAATTCCTGTGCTGCCTGAAGTCTTTCCTGTGCTGCCTGGGCTGAATTATCCCAGTGGAACGGAACGAATGATGTTCCCATCGCATCCCAGGATGGCTTCTTGAAGTGAAGGATTATAAACGGTAGGACTACAAATACAATCGTACCGCCAATCAAAACAGTGAACCATACTGCATTTGATCCCATCTGAATCTGTGCCGGCGGGAAGAAGCTGAAGATGAATGCTATTGCGGATCCAAGGAAACCTACACCCGCGATGAGCCACATAACTCCATTTCCCTTCTTGCCAAGACGATAGGGACGGGGAGCGTTCTTCATCGAGTAGCGGAGCTTAATGGAAGATGCGAACATCAGCAGATAAGCTATAAGATAGAGGATGCAGGTAAGCTGTGAAAGAATCTGATAGAAGCTCTGCACGGATGGCATGAGGACCATGATGAATGAAAGGACCGTTACTGCTATACCCTGAACATAGAGTATATTCTTCTGCACGCCGTTCTTGTTGGTCTTCTGGAAGAACTTAGGAAGGTAACCTGCCTGTCCAACCGCGAACACACCCTTTGAAGGACCTGCGACCCATGTCAATACGCCTGCAAGAACACCGAATGCAAGTGCGATTGCGATGATGGGAGCGAACCATTTCATATGGAGGGCACCGAAATAGTTGTCGAAGCCTACAAGAAGACTCTGAACGAGGTTGATATCCTTAGCCGGGATGATAACTCCGAGTGAATAAGTGCCGAGAATGAAGATAGCGACTGTAGCAAGCGCACCGATTATCACTGCCTTAGGATAATTGACGGTAGGATTCTTGATTTCCCTTACGTGTATGCCTGACATCTCCATGCCTGCATAGAAGAGGAAGATAGAGACGGCAAGAATGATATTGTTGAAGTTGGAGAAATCAGGGATGAAGCTTCCGTGCCAATCCATCTGCGATTTGCCTCCTGTAGCAAGATATACGACTGCACAGACCACGAGGATTACCACAGGGATGATCGTACCGACTATACCACCTATCTTCGATACCTTTCCTACCCATCCCATACCTTTAAGCGAGATGAATGTTGCAATCCAATAAATTGCCAGCACCACTGCGATGGTGTAATACTTGTTGGCTGCCAGATGTGCATCATATATATGGTCCATGCCTATGAAGGCGAGCGAAACGGCGCCGAATGTCAGTACGGTCGGAAACCAGATAGTACTCTCGATCCACTGTAGCCAGATGCCAAGGAATCCGACCTTGTCGCCGTATGCCTCGCCGACCCAGCGGAACATACCGCCCTGCTGATAAGGGAACATGGCTGCGAGCTCAGCGGCTACGAGAGATACAGGAATCAGGAAGACGATCGCTGCAAATATATAGTAGAAAGCGGAGCTTACGCCATATTCGGCTTCCGCAGGGAGTCCACGGAGTGATACCACCGCGACTATATTCATTATGATAAGGGTGAAAACCCCCATCTTGGCGGCCTGTTTCACGGTCGCTGTCTTTTGTCCGGTTGAAGTAGCCATAATAATGAGGTTTTAATAATTAGTGAAAACTGATCTTGATAATTTAATCAACTATGCTGACCTTGTCGCCGGTGAATATCCCGAGTCCGAGTTTCTGCATGAAATATTTGATGGCTGCCTGTGCCTTTACTGAATTGCCCGCATCGTCGAGGGGTGGTGCGAAAGCAGCTATACCGAAGAGCCCGGGCATGACCCCCATCACTCCGCCGCCCACACCTGTCTTGGCCGGAATACCTGATGTGTACAGCCAGTCGCCTGTATGCTGGTAGAAGCCCACGCTTGCTATCATCGTGGTGATTTTGGGTGATATCTCTGGATCGAACACCTGTTTCTTGGTCACCGGATTCAGACCTCCGTTGGCGATCGTTGCGCCCATCACTGCTAATTGCGACGATGTAATGCCGAGTGAGCACTGGCGTGTGTATAGGTCGAGGCTCATGTCTACGTCATCGTAGATGCGGTTGTAGTTTTTAAGTAGCCATGCGATTGCCCGGTTATTGAAGTTGGTGGCTGTCTCGCTTTCGTAAAGCTCGTCTATTAGTTCCGGTGCTGATCCGCAGAGTGCGGTGATGTTTTCTGTTATGGCTTTCCACTTGTCTTCGGAATCACCCTGCGGAGCCACCATAGAGCAAGCGCTGATTGCGCCTGCGTTTACGAGAGGAGTCGACGGATGGTCGTTTTCCAGAAGGATGGCATAAATGGAATTGAATGGAAGACCGGTGGCATCTGCACCTATCTGTTTGAGAACACCGGCAGGAGTATGCTGGATCATCGCGAGGATGGCTGTAGGAACCTTCGATACGGATTCTATGCCGAACTTATATTCCGTATCGCCGAAATTGAAGCATGTGCCGTCTGCCAAAGTGACGCTTACACCGAAGAGGTCGGGATTAATATTGGCGAGATAAGGAATATAGTGTGCGTTGAGTCCACCCTTGATGTCCTTTGATGCCTCGTATGCCTCTTTCGCCGCCTGCTGTATCTGGGCCTTGGTTATAGTTTTCTCCATAGTATAGAATAAGGTATGGAATCAGCGACCGGAGCCGTCTCATTGGCCTCCGGCCGCTGACAAATGTTATTGTTTTTATGTATAGATCTTGATAAATCAAAATAAAACTCGATGAATCAAGCTAAATCCGATACCTCACTTCCCCGTGTGATTGAACATCGAGCTCTTAAGAGGAATGTTCTTCTCCATCGCGATGCGTGTTGGAGTCGGGTATTCAAGTTTGTTAAGCTCGTTGACTGCAAACTGGATGTCTGAGAGAAGCTGGTCGGCCATGTCGCGGCTGAATCCTTGCTTGCAGAGCACGCGCATCACGATCATCTGCTCGATGTTTGCCGGCATTGCATATGCGGGTACCATCCACCCTTTCTGTGCGAGTTTATCCTGAAGATCGTAGAGTGTCCATTTTGCTGTAGCTTGGAAATCAGGCTTCATACGCCATACGAAGATCGGGTTGGGAAGTTCTTCGTTTGCGTAAGGCATGAACGGTTCCATAGCTGCTACCTGCTCCTTGAGGTAACGGGCTACCATCAGTGAATTGTACTGGATGTTCTTGTATCCTTCGAATCCTAAGCGGATGAACTGGTAGTACTGGCCAAGGATCTGAGCGGCAGGGCGGGAATAGTTCAGACCCACCTGAGTTACCTCTGCGCCGAGATAGTCGACCGTGAATGCCATATCGTCGGGGAGGTACTGCTTGTCTTTCCATACCACCCATCCGAGACCCGGATATACGAGGCCGAACTTATGGCCTGAAGTGCTGATACTCAATACCCATTTCAGGCGGAAGTCCCATTTCTTTTCGGGGAAGAGGAAGGGGAGGATAAAGCCGCCGGAAGCTGCGTCGATATGGATGCAGACCTCGTTGCCCGTCTCAGTGTTGAATTTGTCGAGCGCAGCGTTCAGAGCCTCCACATCATCGTTAAGGCCTGTCCAGGTTACTCCCTGGATAGGAACGACACAGATCGTATTCTCGTCGCAAAGCTTGATGGCTGCGTCAACGTCGAGCGTGGGATGTTCGGTAGTAAGCGGTACGAGTCGCATTTCTACGTCCCAGAAGTTGCAGAATTTTTCCCATACTACTTGATAACCGGTCGACATGACGAGGTTCGGCTTGTCGTAGGGCTTGCCTGCTTTCTTGCGGCGGTCTTTCCATCTCTTAAGGGCTGCCAACGCGCCGAGCATACATGCCTCAGAGCTGCCGATGGCAAGGGCTCCTGCCTTCCATTTGTTTTGTTCCGGTGTGTTCCAAAGATTTGCCACGATGTTGATACACTTCTGGCACATCACTGCTACGCGAGGATATTCGGTTTCATCAATATAGTTGATATTGATAGCCTCGTTCATAAGCTTGGTGGCATAGTCATCCATGTAGGTGGTCACAAAAGTGGCGAGGTTAAGTCTCGGCTGAGTCTGGGCGAAAGTCTCGTC
>JAIECF010000023.1 GCA_029068655.1 Muribaculaceae bacterium
TACGCTCATGGAATTCAAAGTCGGTCCGCACCCCAAATGACAGCTGCCCTCTTTCATCAGGACCGCCCGTCTCTTTCTCCTTGTACATCCCCTTGCCAATGCGCCGACCATTCTGAATAACTACCCATTTCTTCTCAGAAGGGTATTCGATCTTGCTACCCATAGGGATAAATGGCAGCAGCTGAAGAGCGTCAATGTTGTCGCTATTGATGTGAATGGATAACTTGTCGGGATGGATAGTGATACCTCCAGTTGCGATCAGCTGACGCACCATGTTAGCACAGGCATTTTCGGTGTTCTGCCGGATCTGGCTCAGCTTGTCCTCATCACTGGCATCAAAGGAGTATTCATACTTGGAGACATTCTTCGCCAGGTCTTCTTTGATTTTCCTCAGGGCGGACTTGTTTCTTTTCTTCTTGCTCATGCTTATCTCCTTTCTGTCTCAGCCTCACAGTTGCACCGATGTGAAGCGTGTTGGGGTGTCTGGGATCTGGTCCGATATAGAAGTCCGGTTCATATACAGCAACACCGATTTCATTTCTGCCACGAAGTACTGTATATTCTTGACGCGAACTAGGCCGATTGTGGCATAACTCCTCAAAGTCATTCTGGTCGAATACCAGGGGGAGTATGATAAGGATATTCAATGATAGACCGGTACCAAGATTGATCTCCTTATGTTTACCACCGAAGTATTTAGCGACATAGAACCTCCTAGCACGCATCAGTTCCATAAGCTGCATGGTTGCTTCAGCTTGGATCTCGGCATATGTGGATTGCTCCATAAGCAGGCCACTTACATCAGGAGTATCGACTCCCTCATATATGAATGCATGGATCATATCCACGATTCGTTGATCGGTTCCAGTGAGAGGCGGATACCAATCGACGATCTGTGTCGCCACAGCATTCTCTAATGACTGTACGAATCCTGATATAGAAACGGACTTGCTGACGGGGATAATGACATCGTTACACTTGATCATTTCACGAATGCGATCAAATCCCTGATCAGTGGTAGCAGTTGTGATATAGTTACCATCTCCGTATTTCTGGCAAATATCAATCACTTCACTACTGGAATCGGGTCCGGAAATAATCAGGATCTTCTTATCCTTGTATTTCGGCATATCTGATCCTCCTAACGGTACAAACCGTATGGCATATTATGACGCATCTCCTGGCGGGCAGCAATTGCAGCGGCCCGACTATTGAGACAGTGAGGACAGATCCTCTTATCTTTCTGCGCCTTTTTGCGCCACTTGTAAACATTCTCAGTCGTCTCGCGACCACACCTCTTGCAGATGTATGTACGGATTCCGTTCTCCGTTTTAGGACTCATTGCCATTGTTTACCTCCTGGGAGCTGCCTGTCTCGCGCATGTAGCTGATAGGCTTATGATGGTCTTCCGCCCACTTGATCTCATCTGCCGTGTTCTGACCGATATGTCCGTCCGGATTGACCACCAGGATATGATCAGAGAAAGCCATTTTCATTCTGTGGATCGAATCCAGATAGAGATGTTCATCCGCAGTCAACTTACTAGGATCGTGGAAGTTAAAGATAGCCGGCGTCAGGACCATAACACCCCTGCGGGTTAAATCATTCTTGATGACTCTGAACAAATCAGCATGTCTACCGCTTCCGATCAATGTGACGATGCTAATGAACGGATTCTCCCGGAGGAATTCATCAATCCGATCATAGATCTTCTGGACGAATTCCTCCGTAACTATCGATCTACCAATCACTTCTTTGGTGGGCGTAGCTACGAATATATCCGTATACCGGATGGGGATACCGCGCTTGACGGCATAGGTGATCTCGTTGGTGGTACTCTGCCCGATATAACCATTCGGGTTAACAACCAACATTTCATCGGCCATATCGATTCGCTGGTAATGTTCCTCATTGTAGATCAGGCGCTGCTCATCAGTGAGCTCAATGTCATCCGGATGCTTCCAGGGAACCAGGACGATGTTGCCGCTCATACTCTCCCGAGATGCAGCTTTCTGAATCTCATCCCAAAATTTCATGCTGCCGCTGATGACAACTTTCTTGATCCTGATCCGGTTTATGGGTCTGAAATTTTCTTCCATGGATTAATTCCTCCTTCATATTAGCTCTGTATTAATGATGTGCTAGGGAAACGACATAGTAATTCAACTAACCATAAGAAGGTGATACAGTGAGTACACAAACAAATGATCAGTATCTTGCTGTCGCGCAACTCGACCGATGGTACAAGAAGTATACGCATCAGTTTATCGAGATTAGTGGCGTGATTGGAACTGGCATCTGGGAAGTCCTCCAGGAGTTTATAGGGAATCATCTAGACCCTCGAGAGGTCATGTATCTTTCCCATAACCAGAAGCAAGTTACCGACTTAGCCGCTAAAGGGTGGCATGCTTACTATGTTAATGGAATAATATATAACTACGAGCGCATTGTTGATTTCGAATCTCTGCCAGTGGTTAATCGCCATGCGGACGGAAACATCCGTTACACATGGACGAAGCGTGTCCGTAAAAAGGTAAATCCACAGTATAAGCTGATGATTGTATTTGACTCTCTGATGATGAGCGAGAACGCTATCATGGATTTGGGCACATTCGGATTACCGGTAATACTGGTGCGGGATCCGATGCTGTTACCAGCACCGGATTCCCACACCTTTACACGTGATCCAAACATTGTTTTACGGGAGGTACATCCTGACTATGGGCGTAATCCATTGGTCCATTTCGCCCACAAAATAATCCGTGGAGAACCGTTCATTCCTGGAAGCTATGATAACGTATCAATCGTAGCTCGAAAGCAGATGAATCTGTATAACCTGCGTTCTCCTCACATGAATATCACGCTGTCAGAAGAGAGTCGCCAGATGATCAACACTATCTATCGGGATCGAATCATGCACCGGCGTGATAGCATCAATGTTGCTGGGGAACGTATCGTTGTGATCAACTCTATCTACAACGAGAGGTTGGTCAATGAGAAGAATAAACGTATCAAGGTTTATCTCCATGGACCAATGGTTGGAACAATCTCCAAGATCAACCGTCATGCAGCCAGTACCAGATATGTACCAATGGAGTTCAAGCCGGAATGTTATGATGAGCCGTTCATAGAGCTGGCCATTGATCGTCACTATCTGAACAAGATCCAGTCTGCTAGCCGTCAGCAGATTCCAGACAGATTAGTCCAGGCAGAATACGCATATGCATTGACTCCGATGCAGGCTCGTTTGAGTTATTGGGATAAGATTACCATGTTGATGGAGCCAGATGTATACGATCCTGATATCCAGGCACGAATGATGTATACCGGGATTACCAGAGCAAAACAGTTTGCAACGATCGTAGTTTAATCCGGGCAGCGTTTGAAGATGATACGATGAGCAGAATCCATATAAGTATTGCTGGTGGCACGCATCATATGATACGCATATACAATGCGGAATCGGTAGTCACCATACTTCTTTTGCTTGACCTCATCATCAAATACGAACTTGTACGTCTTATTCGGAGTGAACGCTTGTACGTCTAGGTTGTTAGCTGAGAGATACATAATGCACTCATTTTCCCCAAGACGGCATTTGAGCATCTCCAGTGCATATTTATTATCTGCTTTCTGCCTGTATACAAGCTCTTCATTCCGTTTGTCAATGTATGACTGATCTGCTTTGTCAAACTCGATCTCAATATCATCGATGACAACGATCTTGGCCTCGCTACCCATCCCAACGTTGGTATCAATGGATGGCTTCTGAGTAACAACTGCCATCTCCGGTACAGAGATATAGAACACTTTCTCATCAGGAAGTCGAATCATCCCATCCCCCGGAGTTGCATCCATCAGCCTATTGACAATGATGGTAGTTTCTGACCACTCATCTTCTTGTTTAGCAGTAACTTTCCCATTCGCGTTAATGATGTATAGACAGTCGTAATCATAAAAGATGATAGCGCCTTTCTTGTACATACCAACGTACTGGTCCAGATAAGCTAACGCTTTGTAACACGGATATGCAGGAACAAGTTGTTCGGTATAGACTTCCCCGTTTTCCATAGACGAGATGAGTACTTTCTTATGCTTGGTCTCAGTCAGAATCCTAGCAACGAAGCTCTGAACAGTGTCTTTGGTAAAGACGATATTGACCATCTGCTTGGAAGAGTTTACCAGTTCTTGATCGAAGAGATATACGTCTAGGAGATTCTGCGTCTCATGGTACGTCTCGGTTTCAATCTCATCAATGGATGGGTGCTCAAGTTCGTTCTGCTTCAACCGTTTCTCCAATGTCTCGATATCAGAGTTCTCATCATCATCATTCATGTAGATTGCGAACTCCATATTGAAGACTTCTTCCGGGCTCGTAACAAACTTCTCTATATCCAGATCACAACCAATCTTATCCAGCTCAAATTTGCAGATGATGTCTCGTTTATTTTTCATAATCCACAATTTACGACGGATATCAAGGCGCAAGGATACTTTCAATACTGCCCGTAGATTGAACTCATAGTCACATAGATACTCAACTGCCAGAATATTGTCGGATTCGCATTCAAACCTCTCATCATCTTTCATAAAGATCAGATTCGGGATCTGATACTTACACAGATACAGCAGAGCATCTTCACGTCTAATTAACTCAGACATTCGTTTCACCCTTTCTTCGGACCAAAGTCTAAAGTTTATTTATTAAGTAATGAAAGGATGGTATCAGCAAATGAACCGTTTAATCAGAGCATATGATAAGGTAGCTGCCAGCGAAAATGCACATCCTGGTATTCGCGGCATGGTTATCTTTGGGAGAGGTAAACACGTGGTACCTTTCAAGGATCCCTATGGGAATGAGTCCTATCGCACTGTCTTTGACGAGATTGTTTCCGTTGAACCAAACATTGTTCCGATCGGCGGATATCAGTTTGCCTTCAGCAAGCTGTTCAATATTGCCTTAGACCAGGACTCCACTCTGCGGGTTGGAGATCTGAACGATGAGGCTCCTCAGATGAATATCGGAGTCCCTCGGGCAGAATATCAGTCTCCGTTATACAACGCAGAAGTTTCCACCAAGGGCGATGCTCCCACAAACGCCGGTGTCAATATCTCCGCGATGAACTATATCTTCGGCTTTATGATGGGCGACGGTGGAGCGAAAGAAGACAATATGACTGCAATTGCGCCCAACTATAAAGACCGTACACTGTTCCGGGCAATCCCGTTTCGTATGTCGAATGACGGAACTCCTATTGATCAGAAAAAGTACTTCGGTCGTGCCGTCACTGGTATCGGTAGTAAAGCTATGGATCCCGTCACTTCCTACTATGTGAAACTGTTCGATACACCGCGACCTCACATTGTACACAGCTGGGTATCAGATGATCCCAATGAGCTGCGCATCGTGGATGACAGCGTATTCTCCTCCACCTCTTCTGATGCAATTGAGTCATACGTGGAGATGAATATCTCTGTGGACGGGTACGATGGACGTGGCTACCATGCCGCTATGAATACGGCTCCAAGAGTCAACGAGTTTGCCCTGGTGAGCGGTTGGTATAACCGTGAGAAGAATGACTATGAAATGCTGCGTATCTTTACGCATTTCACTCGTCCGTCCATTACCTTGATGGAGGGAGATTCGATATCCGCGCTCTACCGCTTGTATGCGAGATAACATGTAACTGTACATCAGGAAAACAGGCTGGGCTATGGTGCCCAGCCTGTTTCTCTTATTACTTTTGACGATACAAATTGATAAATAGGTTTAACGGATTTAGGTGTAACTAACACAAAAAGGAGGCGTTTCTATGTCTGCTAAAAAGAAGAGGAAGATCCCTCTTCATATCGAGCTGATCCTCGTATTCGTGATCGCAATGTTCCAGATCATCACAATGGCGACGGGCAACTCCATCATTTCGCAGTTGTCAGATGTTGGCAAGTATGGTTTCATGAATACAGATGTTACGGACGACGCTGATATTATGAATTCTCTTCAGGATTATGACCTGAATTTCAGTCCGAATACATGCAAGATGATCTCTATGTATGATCAAGACTTGAATCTGATTCTGCGATTCGTCTTCATGGAGACGCCTGGAGCGAACGCTGTACGAACCAACTATAGTTTCCGTGAATATGTAATGACTCACGATGGGGGATACATGGATATTGATATCGACAATACTACTGAACATGTGTTCTTTCGCTGGATTCCTGATCCGCATGACACAGCAGGGAAGACATTGATCGTTGTTCGTGTGAATCATCCTACGTATCTCTATGTATGGCTCTATCCTATTCTTAGCATTCTTAATGTCATTCTTATCTTTGCCTTAGTCATCACCATGATGAACAAGCGGCAGCGAGATGGTATTGAGCATTATAAGAGCCTCGCCCGCGAACGCCGGAACCTTTAAAACGAACGAAAGAGGGAGGTGAGCAGTCTTGGATCAGAACGTTGCAACAATCATTATTACAGTTATCACTGGAATCTTTGGCATCTTCACTATCATTGTCCAGAAGCGTCAGGACAAGGTCATCAACAAGATTGATGAGCAGACTATCCTGATCGACAAGGAACGTACTCTACGTCAGAAGCTGGATGCCAGGAGGAAAGACCTTGAAGCAGTCACGTACAAAATGATTCGGCTGATTCTGGATACGAATCTGACCATTCTGCAGGATATGCCCGGGCATAGTATACCTGTAGAGGGAGATCAGAGCGTGTACAAGAAATCAGAGGAGCTCAATGCGGAGTTCATGGCAATCACAAAGGATATTGATGACTTGACGCATGAGTACAATCTGATTATCTCCATGACGGAGCAGTTGGATCGCGAAAGTAAGGATTGATAACTGTATGATGATGGTACCCCCGGGATTCCCGGGGGTACCAATTACTTTCACGTATATATCATGACAGTAAGGTATGGAGAAGTAGCAATATCCCTAGTAGTTTGCAGGTATTAAAAAATTTCTGGCATGCTACTATAGATGTTAATATTTCCCATAGCGGAAAATAATAAGGAGGAATATCCAATGAAAAATGTCCAAGAAACACTCGGAAAGATCAAAGGTGAAGACAGAGTCGACGCAATTCTGACCGGCAAGGGGAGCTTCTCCCAGAGCGGCTTCGGCGACATGGTGAGCGCCCTGGCCAACGACACCACCCACCAGGTGACGACATACGGAAAGGATGGAAAGCCCAACGGCAGCATGAACATCTCCGAGATGCTGCGGGCCGATCTGAAGAAGACCATCGCCAAGGCCGGCTATCCCCAGAAGTCCGAAGCCGGCGTTCTGGACAACGTGGAGATCTGTACCACCAATCTGTCCAAGGTGATTCCCGCCATCGTGATGGAACAGCTGAAATGCGGCAAGAAGTTCGATCTGCCTCCCGCCCCCGGCGTCCAGGGCTCCATCTATCTGGCTCCCGTCAAGGCCAAGGTGAAGACCGTCAAGGTTCGCGACCCCAAGAC